>NZ_BAAGZM010000051.1:0-13964 GCF_054778495.1 Hymenobacter agri | reverse complement strand
CGGGGGCCGTCATCGAGCCGGGAATGATGCCGAGCACACCCGCGCCGGCCGGCGTGGCCCCCTTGCGGTGCGTGATGACCTCGCGGCCATCGGCCAGCCGCTCCTTCCAGGCGAAGTTGTGGTGGTTTTCCACTTTCGCCAGCGGCTTTTCGCCGAGGGCTTTGGCCAGGCGGCGGTGAATCTGGTCGTGGCAGGCCGAGGCGTAGTCGCCAGCCAGAGTCATGGCGGCCCAGTATTCCTGGCCGGCTTCGGTGTCGAGGCCGAGCCAAGCGAGGTGCTGGGCTTCGCCGGGCAACTGGCACACGTCTTTGGCTAGCTTGGTGTAGCGCTCGGCAATACCCGCGCCCAGGCCCCGCGAGCCGGAGTGCGACAGCACGGCCAGGTACTGGCCCACCGGCACGCCCAGCTCGTTTTCCACGTCGGTAATTTCGACAATGCCGAACTCCACGAAGTGGTTGCCGGAGCCGGAAGTACCCACCTGCTCGGCGGCTTTATCAAGCTTGTTTTTCAGGAAGGGAATTTCCTGAAACTCGGGCCGGTCAAGCACGGCATGGTCGAGGCGCTGGCCGCGCTCGAAGCCCCGGCCGCTGCCGAAACGGGTGTTGTCGAGCAGCAGGCGGCGCAGTTCCTGGGTGCGCTGGGTGAGGTATTTGGGCGGCAAATCGAACACCGACAAGGCCATGCGGCAGCCGATGTCGACGCCCACGGCGTAGGGAATTACCGCGTTATCCGTCGCCAGCACGCCGCCGATGGGCAGGCCGTAGCCGTGGTGGGCGTCGGGCATGAGCGCCCCGGCCACGGTCACGGGCAGCTTCATAGCCGTTTCCATCTGGTGGATGGCGCCCGGCTCGATGTGCTCGGCCCCAAACACGGCGTAGTCCTTGCGCTCGACCAGCGCAATGTGGCGGTTGGGCGGGGGCAGCAACGCGGCGGCCGTATGGCTCCAGTCGAGGTGGGTGAGGTAGTCGGTGGGGTTGGCCACGAGTTGCGTCAGCAAGGCCAACTGGTCGGTTTGCGAGAGTTTTTTGAGGTGCTTGCGCTGCAATTGCGCCAGCGCGAGCCCGATGGCCCGACCTTCCGGAAACCCGAGGGCGCGAAGGTCGTTGCCACGTAAAATATTAGCCATATGACTGGTGGTTGCACGAGGTGGCAGCGTGTATTCAGGCTACCATCGTTGAATGAAAAGAAAAATAAAACCGGGCCGGGCAACAGGCGCACCGCCTGCATTATGTGCTCTAACCAACTGAGCTATCGCGGGCCGAAACCCATGGGCCGGAATCGAACCGGCGACCCCATAGTCCCTTAGCGAAGTAGGACGGTGCTACGGTACCAGCCCGTTTTATCAAGAAAAAAGCCGGAGCAACAGCCGGCCTGCGTTGGGCCAAAAGGCGACGTGACAGGTCGAAGGAACGCAGGCCTACGGCATCCGGCCGTGAGCTGTGGAGGCGCGACACTTCACGTTTCCACGTTGAACGAATTCGTCAAACGATGCTTGCGCAGACCGTTCAACGCCGAGACGCCAAGTGTCGCGTCTCTACATCAATTCCAGACTCCGCCGGGGCAACAAGCGCCCGGCCTTCTATATCCTGCTCTACCCCTGAGCTACGGCCGCCGCTTGCGCAGCTGCCGGCGGGATTCGAACCCGCGACCTGGGCATTAAAAGTGCGAAGTATGGCCGGGCTACGACACCCGACGGAGTTGGAAAGAATTGTATCGGGGCAAAAAGCGGCGGATGACTTAAACGGAATTGCGCTTTCGACCACTCAGCCACCTCAGCCGTTGCCAGCTGAAGGAGGGATTCGAACCCCCGGCTCCTATCGGAACAACTTAAACGAAGGAACACCCACCTACGGCACCCGATACAAGCGTTTGTTTCCGGCTGGGGCAACAGGCGCCCGGCCAACTGGTACGGCTCTACCAATTCGTTTTCGCCCTGCCTCGCGGCAGCACTTCGGGAGTCGAACCCGCAACCGCACCTATCAGGGACGAAGTAAGGCCTGACTACGGCACCCATCCGGAAACGTATTTCACCCGGCTTTCTCCGGAAATTCGGGGCAACAGGCGGCAGGCGTATCAACCGCGGCCGAAGCCACGGAAGGGGAGTCGAACCCTAAACTCTGATTAACAGTCAGATTTTCACCAGCGAAGTAACGCCCGCCTACGGCACCCGAACCATGCGGAGCTGGCCGAGGTGGGACGTGCCGCCTTGGCGGCGGCTCCGTCCCGGTCGGCGACTGCCCCAAGTGGGCAGCCGTCTTCCTCATGTCGGCAGTTTTTTAAACGGTAGTCATATCGTTTTTATTTTAGAAACGCTAAAAATTGGGGCAACAGGCGGCAGGCGCAGTGTTTTCGTCCTCCGCCCGAAGCGGAGACGGGATTCGAACCCGCGAGATGAATCAAAATTCAACCGAAAACTTTACCACGAAGTAGCGCCCGCCTACGGCACCCAAATTATCGCAATTAAAACCGGGCAACAATTGCTGGACTCCCGACTTTGGGTTATTAGCCCAACGAAGCCTTGCAGCTTCCATCGTATTGGCAGCGAAGTATGTCGCAGCTACGGCACCGGTTTTATTTCAGGAGCGGCCGGGGTTCCGCTTTATTGTCCGGCCGGGTTTGCATCAGGTTTTACAAGTCAATTTTCTCGATTTCCGTCAGCGCCGAGCCGCCGTTATCGAGTGCGCTCAGCACGTCGAACACCTTGTCGGACCAGCCGGCGATGAGGGCCACGCCCGTTTCGGGGCGCACCTCCAGCGGGGCGGTGCCGTGCCCGGCCAGGTCGAAAAGGTAGAGCTTGGCGTGGGGCGCCACGGTGCGGCGGTACTGCGCCCATTCCTGGGCCAGCGTGCCACCGTCGCCGGTGCTGTTCCACAGCTGCACGTCGGTGAACATCATCACCTTATCAACAACTTCGGCGCGCATCCGCAGGTCTTTGATGACCAAGTGACCGTTGGTGGAGTAGCCCACTTCGCCTTCGCGCTGGTAGAATTCCTCCACGTTGCGCAGCACCGGCCCACGCGCCATGCCGATGCGCTTCCACGTATCGCCGAACATGCCGGTAATGACGTGCTGGCAACGGCTCTGGAGCAACATGCCCAGCACCAGGCTCACGTCGTAGAGCAGCACTTTGCTGCGCGGCGAAATGGGCTGCTGCATGGAGCTCGACACGTCGCAGGCGACCACCACGCGGGTGTCGTGCCCAAAACCACGTAGGTTCACGGCGCTGTGCGCAATAGCCGTTTCGAGGGCTGCCAGCACGCCGGCCACGTAACCGCCAGGCAAGGCTTTCACCTCACGGTAGGCGGCCAGGAAGCGGAAAGGCAGCTGCTTGCTGCGCGCCACCGCAAACCGGTCGGCCAGCGTGTCGCACACTTTCTCCATCGTCGTGGCCGAAACATTGGCTTCGAGAATGTTGCGCAGGTTGCGGAGCAGGGCCATGTAGCCCAGCTTGCCGCTGGCAATCAGCGTTTCCCAGGTGGCACGCACGGCCGCTTGCCGTTCCGCATCCGAGGCGAACCCCCCCTGCCCTACCGCCGACAGCTCGGTTTCCCAGGTATAAGGCGTGGGTAATTCGCCGCGCACCAACTGGTCGAACAGGACCTGCTGGGCCACGTCTTTCGCGTTCGGGTGCACGAGGAAGAGGGCATCGCGCAGGCGCACCGCGCCGTCGCGGTCGTACTTGGCCAACTGGTAGCCGTCGAAACGGTTGAAGCTGAGCGCCAATCCTTTTTGCAGCTGCTTCGAGAGGCGGTTGAGGATTTTGGTACCGCCGCGCTCGTTGGCCTGGGCGTAGAAGGCCAGCAACTCGGTGATTTCGTCGGGGCGCTGCACCACGCGGGCCACCAGGCGGCTCACGAGGCTGTCGCCGCGATGCAACCGGGCCAGCTCCACGCACAGCACCAGCGGCACCGAGCGCAAATGCAGGCTTTCGCGGGCATACACCGCCAGCTGGGCCACGAATCGGGGCTCGTTTTTGGCCACCAGCTCGCGCAGGCGCGCCAGCCGGGTCTCGGCCTTTTCATAGAACTGGTCGCTGAGCGCGGCGGTGGCTACGGCCGCGTACAGTTCCAGCTGCGGCGTGAGGGTGAAGGCGGGCGCCCCCTCGTGGTTGACGGTGGGCGCGCTGTTTCGGGAGAAGAAGTTGAAGCGCATAATGGGGAATTTTGGAAAGTGGGAAGGGAGTAAATTATACGGGCCGGCTATTTCAGCTATTAATTATTGCGGCAATTATGATTGTGATAATTAATTTCAATTTGAATTAGACGCACGTCTTCCGTTCAAATAAAAACACGTTTTTATTTGGCAATTAATAACACGAAAAAGCCCGGCTTTTTGTGGGCCGGGCTTTTCTTTTTCGCGGGAGTTACGTCGGAATTACCGACGCCTCCAGGCAGGAAGAAAAGCACGACCGCACCGGTTCAGCGAGCCGCCATCGGGGCGGAGCTGGCACTGTTTAGGCAGGTATTTGGGGCGGATACTGTGCATGGGTGAAAAGAGGTAAGCGGCTGATAAACCGACAAACAACAAAAAACCCGAGCGTTATGGGCTCGGGCGCAGCGGGTTTCAGCCGAAGCTGAAATCAGGCAAACATACCGAGCGGAGACAGCCGTTCTGGCTGCTTCTTATCCGAATTGCTGGTGAATGTCAGGTGGCGGTACATGGTTGTTTGCTTTTGGTGCGACAAAGATTGAGGATTAATTTTAATTGCGCAAATTATTTTCAAAAATAATTAATAAATATTTTTCTGAAGTAGATAATATTGTTCAAAACATGCCGACTGAACGTCATGCGGAGCGCAGCGAAGCATCTTTACCGCGCAATGCAATAAATTAGTATCGCAGTAAAGATGCTTCGCTACGCTCTGCATGACGTTTGGGATTCTCGCCACCGCGAACCGCTCCAAAACATCCGGCCCCGGTTCGCAGTACCTGCGGCGTATGCCCCGCCTCGCCACTTCCGACCATTACACGCTGGCCCTGCCCGCCGGCCACCGCTTCCCCATCGCCAAATACGCCCTCATTCGGGAGCAGCTGCTGTGGCAGGGCGTGGCCGAGCCGGCCGATTCGGTGCCCGCCAACCTGCTGCTGCTGCGCGGCAACCGCCGCCTCGAAGTGCGCCCCAGCTACTGCCAGGACGGCCAGAACGTGTACCTCTACGACCTGCGCGCCGGCCTGCCCGATTCGGTGCGCTTCGGTAGCATCACCAAGAAGTTCGACCGGCAGGTGATGATTCCGGCCCACAAGGAATTCAGCTACGCCACCAACCACCTCAACTTGGTGTTTGGGCCCGAAACGCTGTTCGACAACCTCTACCTCAATACCGCCTTCAAGCCCGAGGCCACTGGCAGCGGCTTCTGGACGGTGGGCTCGCCCTTGCAGCCGCTCTACCACACGGCCACCCTCACCCTGAAACCCGCCACCCCGCCCGCCGACCCGCAGCGCACCGCCATTTACGCGGCTACGCTGGCCGGGGGCAAGGCCTACGTAGGCGGCAAATGGGACGATAAGGGGCAAATTACGGCCGTCATCAAGCAGTTCGCGTCCTACCGCATTCTCACCGATACCAAGGCGCCGCAGGGCAGCCTCACGGGCCGGGCCGGCGGGCAGCTGCTGTTTAATGTCGGCGATGATATGTCGGGGCTGGCTAGTTACCGCCTGCTCATTGGCGGGCAGTTCCGGCTGTTGCGCTTCGAGCACAAGAAGGCGCTGCTGTTCACCGTGGCCGGCGACACGCTGGGCCCCAAGCTGCACGGCCCCGCCGAGCTGCGCCTGACCGACCAGGCCGGCAACGAGCGGGTGATTCCACTGCAGTTATAAGTGTTGAATATTGAGTGTTGAATGGGAAAGCATTCGAGTTGCGACATCACAGGCAAAACAGCTTTTACTATTCAACCCAACACGAAAACACCTAAACTCAACCCTCAACATTCAAAACTCAACCCTTCACAGAATGCTTCCCGAACCCGGCCAGCCCGCCCCCGATTTCACCGCCCAGGACCAGGACGGCAACACCATCAGCCTGCACGACTACCGCGGCCAGAAAGTGGCCCTCTACTTTTATCCCAAAGACGACACGCCCGGCTGCACCGCCCAGGCCTGCAACCTGCGCGACCACCAGGAGGAACTGAAAGCCAGCAACATTCAGGTGATTGGCGTAAGCATCGACGGCGAGGCCGCGCACAAGAAATTCGCCCTGAAATACGACCTGCCTTTTCCGCTGCTCGTCGACACGGAGAAGAAGATTGTGGAAGCCTACGGCGTGTGGCAGGAAAAGAAGAACTACGGCAAAACCTACATGGGCACCGTACGCACTACGTTCCTGATTGACGAAAACGGCCTGATTGAACGCGTCATCAAGCGCCCTGATACCAAGGAGCACGCCGCGCAGCTGCTGAAATAGCGGCTAAAAAGGCCATTTATGGCGAATAGAGCATAGTCAATCGATTGTGTTAGCTTGGCCGCTTTACGTCGCTTACCTTTACCCACCGAACCCAATTTCCGACCTATGTCTGACCCCACCACCGCCAAAACCGTCGAAAAACCCGAGAAGACCAACGACGAGCTGAAAGAAATTGCCACCCAGGTCCGCCGCGACATCCTGCGCATGGTGCACGCCGTGAACTCGGGCCACCCCGGCGGTTCGCTCGGCATCACCGACCTGCTGGTGGCGCTCTATTTCAAGGTGATGAAACATCACCCCGAGCCTTTCGACATGGACGGCAAAGACCAGGACCTGTTTTTCCTGTCGAACGGCCACACCTCGGCCACCATGTACTCGTGCCTGGCGCGCTCGGGCTACTTCCCGGTGAGCGAGCTGGCTACGTTCCGCAAAATCAACTCGCGCCTGCAGGGCCACCCCACCACCCACGAAGGGTTGCCGGGCATCCGCGTGGCCTCGGGCTCGCTGGGCCAGGGCCTGAGCGTGGCCTGTGGCGCGGCTCAAGCCAAAAAGCTGAACGGCGACAAGCAGCGCGTGTTCGTGCTAATGGGCGACGGTGAGCTGGAAGAAGGCCAGAACTGGGAGGCCGCCCTCTACGCTTCGCACCAGAAAATCGACAACCTCATTGCCATCGTAGACCGCAACGGCCAGCAGATTGACGGCTCGACCGACGAAATCGGCGGCCTCGGCGACATCGGCGCTAAGTTCAAAGCCTTCGGCTGGCAGGTGTTCGAGGGTGACGGCAACCACTTCGATGCCCTGCTGCCCATGCTCGAAAACTGCGTGGCCGCCACCGGCAAAGCCAAGCCCATCATGTTCGTGATGGACACCAAAATGGGCTTCGGCGTCGACTTCATGATGGACGGCCACAAGTGGCACGGCGTCGCGCCGAACGACAAGCAGCTCGCCGACGCCCTCGGCCAGCTGAAAACCGGTACCGACGGCGACTACTAAGGTGCGAACGTCGGCACCTCACCCCCCGGCCCCCTCTCCCCAGGAGAGAGGGAGCCAGACGACTCCCGAACGAAATCGTTCGGCTCCCCCTCTCCTGGGGAGAGGGGGCCGGGGGGTGAGGTTTGCCGTCTGGGCGATGCTGCTATTCCTGCTTATCGGCCGGGAAGCAACTGCCCAGAACGCCCCGGCCGAAAAACCCAAAGTCACGCGCATTCTCTTCCTGCTCGATGCCTCGGGCTCGATGATGGCGCCCTGGGAAGGCCAGCCGCGCTGGAACGTGGCCAAACGCATGCTCAGCAAGATGGTGGACTCGCTCAACAGCTACCCCAACCTCGAAGTGGCGCTGCGCGTGTACGGCCACCAGTTTCCAAACGCCGACAAAAACTGCGAGGATTCGCGCCTCGAAGTGCCGTTTGCCCCGCGCAACGCGGCGGCCATCAAGAAGAAGCTGGCCGAGCTGAAAGCCCAGGGCAACACGCCCATTACGTACTCGCTGGAGCAGTCGGCCAACGATTTCCCCAGCGATAAAACCTCCCGCAACGTGCTGCTGCTCATCACTGACGGCCTCGAATCGTGCAACCGCGACCCCTGCGCGGCCTCGCTGGCCCTGCAGCGCAAGCGCGTGTTTCTGAAGCCGTTTGTGATTGGGATTGGGGCCGAGCGGGATTTTGGGCGGCAGCTTGAATGCCTGGGGCAGTACTACAACGCCGCCGAAGTGGCCACGTTTCGCACCGTGATGAATGACGTCATCGCCAAAACCCTAAGCAAAACCACCGTGGCCGTGAACCTGACGGACGCGGCCGGCAAGCCCGTAGAAAGCAACGTCAACCTCACCTTCGTCAACAACGTGACCGGCCAGCCCGAGTACAACTACGTGCACTACCGCGACGCCCAGGGCCGCCCCGACGTGCTCGACATCGACGCGCTGCAGAGCTACGACCTCGTTATCAACACCGTGCCGCCGGTGCGCCAGGCCAACCTGCCCATCACCCCCGGCAAAGCCAATGTGCTGACCTACAAAACGCCGCAGGGCACGCTCTGGCTCGAAAACCCGCCGCTCTCGCCCAACCCCTACGGCACCATGCGCGCCGTAGTGCGCACGCCCGACCGCGCCACCGTGACGGCCAACACCTTCGGCACTCGCCAGAAGCTGCTGGCCGGCAACTACGAAGTCGAGGTGCTCACGCTGCCCCGCACCGTGCGTCGCATCACGGTGAAGCAGGGCCAGGAAACCACCGTTACCTACGCCGCGCCGGGCACGCTCAACATCACCTCCGACCTCAAAGGCTACGGCAGCATTTATCAGCTCAACGACGACGAATCACAAACCTGGATTTACAGCCTGCCCGAAGGCAGCAGCAGCAAAATGAACCTGCCCATGCAGCCGGGCGCCTACCGGCTGGTGTTCCGCACCGGCACCAGCACCGGCAGCAAGTTCACGGATGTGCGCAACTTTAGTATCCGGAGCGGGCAGACGACTTCGGTCGCCATTTTTGGTAAGTAATGACAAGCTTGAACCTGATTCTGTTTTACCTCCTCATCTCCGCCCAGATTGCGCCAGTTGGTTGCATCAGCGGTACGTTGTTGGCGGCTACTGATTTGAGGGCCGGGTTGCTTATTGCTAAACCAGCGGATGGCAGCATTGGCGAAACCCAGCAAATTGCAGCGAAAGGGCCATTTCACTTTCAACTCTGCGAACTGAAAAATGCTGGTCAGCCCATCGATGTTTTCTATCGGGGCGTTATGGCCGACACGCTTTACGTGGGTACTTTAAACGCTTCGTCATCCGAAACCAGCCTGACTTATCCGGTCACAGTTCGTAGAAACGTGTTGGGCTACTGGATTTGCCCGAAATGCCACCGGGCCGATAAAACCCTCGAAATGGTGTATGGCGACGGCATTCCGCTCAATATGGCGTCGCGTAAAAGGCCCATGGGCTGCATCAATAATGGAACGCGCGGCTATTGCGGCCGTGATAAAATTTACTTCTAAATCTGAAATAGCTTCTTTCTTCAACTCCCCATGAAAGACTTTCCCTACACCGAATCGAAAGATACCCGCAGCGGCTTCGGCGCTGGCCTGGCCGAGCTGGGCGAAACTAACCCCAACGTGGTGGCCCTCTGCGCCGACCTCACCGGCTCGCTTAAGATGGATGCCTTCAAAAAGGCGCATCCCGACCGGTTTTTCCAGGTGGGCATTGCCGAGGCCAACATGATGGGCGTGGCCGCCGGCATGACCATTGGTGGTAAAATCCCGTTCACGGGCACCTTCGCCAACTTCAGCACCGGCCGCGTCTACGACCAGATTCGCCAGAGCATCGCCTACTCCGATAAGAACGTGAAAATCTGCGCCTCGCATGCCGGCCTCACGCTGGGCGAAGACGGCGCGACGCACCAGATTCTGGAAGACCTGGGCATGATGAAAATGCTGCCCGGCATGACCGTCATCAACCCCTGCGACTACAACCAGACCAAGGCCGCCACCATCGCCATCGCCGAGCACCACGGCCCGGTGTACCTGCGCTTCGGCCGTCCCGTGGTGCCCAACTTCACGCCCGCCGACCAGAAGTTTGAAATCGGCAAAGCCTGGACGCTGAACGAAGGCACCGACGTGAGCATTTTCGCCACTGGCCACCTCGTGTGGAAGGCCGTGCTCGCCGGCAAGCTCCTGGCCGAGAAGGGCATTAACGCCGAAATTATCAACATCCACACCATCAAGCCGCTCGACGATGAGGCCATCCTCGCCTCGGTGCGCAAAACCCGCTGCGTGGTAACCGCCGAAGAGCACCAGATGAACGGCGGCCTCGGCGACAGCATCGCCCAGCTGCTGGCCCGCGAAGAGCCCCTGCCCCTAGAAATGGTGGCCGTGCACGACAGCTTCGGCGAAAGCGGCACCCCCGACCAGTTGATGGAGAAATACAACCTCAACGAAGCCGCCATCGTGAAAGCCGTGGAGGCCGTGATGAAGCGGAAGAAGTAACTTATGTGTAGTTGATAGAAGCCCCCGCAACCCAGGCAGTTGCGGGGGCTTTTAGTTTTTGGAAATTGCTGTTAGTGCGACGCCCAACGAATAGGGCTTTGCGACGGGCGGGTTTCCATGCACAAATGCCCAATTGATTACTAAAGTTCAATTGAAAAACTGATGCTCAAATCTTGCACCTCAGCCCGCCTGACGCAAAACCCGTGTTATAAGCCGTTTTTCTTTCGTATGTTAAGTTAGCCTCCGATTTGTTTAGTAATAATTTCTGCTACAACACTTGTCCCTATGTCAGTTGCTGCGTCTAAAACCCATTTGCCAGCAGTCAACAGGGATTTTACAACCTTGTTACCGTCTTTGTTTTTTGTGGCTTCTTCTGCATTTGCTACTTCACTTATTGCTATGTAGTGTTCAGGTAAAGTTGCTTTTGAAATTAATTCTTGTTTCAACTTTGCAAGTTCTGAACTAAGTAGTTCATAATTTGTATTGTCTGGCAGCGTATAATTTGTCTGATTAAAGACATTGTTGTTCGCAGATGAATTTGGTCCGACTGCACCTGCTTGATTAATATGGTATTGGTCACCCATTGTTGTTATAAAATATTGTTCAACTTTTTCACGTTCAGTTTGATTTAAAAAATATTTCCATTCTTCTGGTCTTGCATAAAAATCTTGTTGAAATTCGTCTGTGTATGAACTGTCAGAGAAACCTTCTTTGTCTATTTTAAACTTGCAAATTATGTCAAAACTAAAACTGCCAAACCTTGATGTACATTGTAAGTATATAATATACCTTGGTTGTTGTTCATCCTTAAATACAGTCCGTTTATACTGTCGTCCTTCGGAGAACGGGGCTAATAGTTTAATGTCAACCGGAACAGCAAATTCAGGTAAATACAAGGCGTAATAGCTAATGCTATTTCTTTCGGTCGTTATGTTTTGCCAAGTCGCTTTGTATGTGAATACTCCGTCTAATTCGTAAAAATTATTTGTTGTTATTCTTCTTGCCTGACATTCTGCAAAACCTTCATTAAATTTTTTGTCATAGTTAGGATGCTGGAAATAGAATGGACTATTTCTTGGTTCATCATAGTCAGTCGGGAAGGCAACCCATAATTGTCCATTATGGTCTGGTTCAAGAGTTAGTGATTTGGAAGTTGCGTTCCAGTCAAGTTGTTCTACTACAATACTCTTTACATTCATTCTGTCGTCTTTTAAAATGGCTTGTAAAATTTAGATACCCGCTACACAGAGGTCACCCGAGTAGCGGGTAGCATACCAAATGTAGCATGCTACCCGCTACTTGCCAATCAAAGGCCGAGGCTGTCGAGCGGGGAGGCCGGGCGGGTGCGTTGCGCAACATGCGTGTATAGCTCGGTGGTTTTGCTGCTGCTGTGGCCCAGCAGGTCCTGGATGATACGGATATCGGTGCCCGCTTCCAATACATGCGTAGCGTAGGAGTGCCGAAGCATGTGCAAGGTGACCGGCCGCCGAATGCCCGCGCGCAGAGCGGCCAAGTGCAGCCTCGTGCCCGAAATAGCGGCCGGCCACGACGAACATCTCGCCTTGCTGGTATTGGCGAATGGGCGCCAGCCCCGTAGGTGCTGGGCCGGTGCATTGCTAGCTCGGTTGCCGTTAGTTAGTCCCCGTTACTGAAGCAGCGAATTGGTAAACAGCGGCAGGCTTCTCACAGCCGCGGTTTCCAGGCCGTGCGCAATCAACCAGTCTAGGAAAGCGTCGACGCGGCTGGCCTCCATGGTGCCCCAGGTACTGGCTTCGCCGTAAGCCGCGGCCGCCGCGGCCTGGCTTGTCGCCAGGTCGATGAGGCGGGCGTCGCGGGCGGGCACGTGTGGGCGCAGGATGTCGGTGGCTTCCTGCAAGTTGCTGAGGGCAAACTGAAAGCCCTGCCTGGTGGCTTGCACAAAGGCAGTGTACTCGGCGCGGTGGGCCTCGATGCCCTGCGCCGTGGCCATCACCACCGGCGAGTAGCCGTAGGGAATGCCGTAGTCGGCGAGGGCGAAGGTGCGCAGCGCCACGCCCTGCGTGTGGGCTTCCACGCCTTCCCAGTTATCGAAAATCCAGGTGGCGTCGGCAGCGCCGGTTAGCAGCGTGTTCCAGATGCCCAACTTGTCGGGATAGGTAACCGTGAAATCGCCTGTGCCGCCGTCGTTGATGACGAGCTGGCGCACGATGGCGTCTTCGTAGCGGGCGCGGTAGGAGGCGTAGGTGCGACCGTCGAGGTCGCGGGGCCGGGCGATGCCACTGGCAGTCAGCGTAGCAATCGAGCTGATGTCCTGCTGCAGTAGGGCCGCAATGGCCACGGCACGCACCCGGGCTGGCTTGGTGTTGAGGCTGATGACGCTTTCGAAGGGTGCCACGGCGAAATCAACTTCGCCCAGCTCCAGTTTTTTGGCGGGGGTGGTGGCGTAGTCATCGGTGGCGGGGCTGAGGAGACGTACGTCGAGGCCAGCAGCAGTATAGAATCCCAGCTCCTGGGCAACGAAAAAGCCGGTGTGGTTGGTGTTAGGCGTCCAGTCGAGGGCAAGGCGCAGTGTTTTCATTATCGTAATTGGGGCTGAGGAAAGGTGGAAGGCGTAGCTGAGGGGAATGTCCGGCAAAGTAATCGAACCCCCGGCTTGCAAGGCTTATCTATCAGTTGGCACTAAATGGCCGGCGTTGGCGATTCAGAGATAATGTTCTGATTGAACGCAATATTCGCGCAAAGGCCAGGGTCGGTTGGTAGATTATTTTCCCGGCTCATTAAACATTGCCGACCTTAAGCCCTCGAAGAAGTCCTTTTGCAAGCATCGCGCGTTTGGAAGACCACGAAATCCTACTCAAGTTTCAGAACCCGGCTTCGCGCAACCTCGCGTTCAACCAGCTCGTGCGCAAGTACCAGAGCAAGGTGTACTGGCACGTGCGCAAGATGGTGGTAGACCATGACGACGCCGACGACCTTACCCAGGATGTGTTCGTAAAGGTGTGGAAGCACCTCGAAAATTTCCGCCAGGATGCCCAGCTCTTCACCTGGATTTACCGCATCGCCACCAACGAGTGCCTGAACTTCCTCAGCAGCAAGCGCCGCAAGTTTCTGCTGCCCCTCACCGACGTGGGCGCCGAACTGGCTGCTAAAATTGAAGCCGACCCCGCCCTGGCCGGCGACGAGATTGAGCTGAAGCTGCAAAAAGCCATTCTGCGCCTGCCCGACAAGCAGCGCCTCGTTTTCAACCTGCGCTACTACGACGAGATGCCCTACGAGCAGATGGCCGAAGTAACCGGCACCAGCGTCGGCGCGCTCAAAGCCAGCTACCACCACGCCGTGAAAAAAGTGGAAGAATACGTGACCCGCACTACCGACGACTAAGCCCGTCCTTATACAAATTTTTATCCGTTGAATTAAACGTCGGACATTTGTTATCATCAAATGCTCATGAAACCTGCTTTTAAGCTCGACGCGCACCCCCGGCGGCCCCGCCCGCTGCTGAGCGAGCCACCCGCCGACTACTTCGATAAACTGCCCACGCGCATCATGGCCCGGCTGCCGCAGGCCGAGGAACGTCCCGCCGCCTGGGGCTGGCTCTCGTTTCTGACGCCGGC
>NZ_BAAGZM010000050.1:0-14022 GCF_054778495.1 Hymenobacter agri | reverse complement strand
TGCCGGCACGGCCGCGCAGGCCCCCCGCGCCAGTGCCCCGGCCGATACCACCAAAAAGGCCGTGGCCACCGCCGCGCCCATGCCGGCCGAAGATTTGACAAAGTACCGCCCCGTTTTTTCGGCCCCCAAAGTGGTGCCCGTAGCGGCTACGCCGGCTGTGAAAACTGCCGTGCCGCCCACTAACGCGGTGAATGCTCAGGTAGAGCAGCGCCTGCGTGACCAGGCCTACACCAATCAGAACGTAAAGTACGCCCAGGGCTACCGCCTGCTGGTGTACCTGGGGCTGGAGCGCGACCAGGTGATGGCCATCCGGCGTAGCATCATCGGCCGCTACCCCGACGAAACGGACTACATCACCTTCAAATCGCCGGTGTACCGCCTCTACATCGGCGACTACCTCACCAAGCTCGACGCGGCCCGCGCGATGGCCCGCCTACGTGGCCTTACCCCCAAGCTGGAGCTGGAGTCGACCCAAGTACTGCTGAACAAAAACCCGTAGAGGAGGAGCAGAACGTCAAACTCCCCTCCTTTTTAAGGAGGGGACATTTTCACGAAGTGAAAATCGGGGTAGTAAAATCGTTGAACGACACCCGAACGACGTGCTTACTTATCGTTCAACGAGTTCAACCACCCCCGTTCGAGCTAGCGCTTGAACATCCCCTCCTCATCCAAGGAGGGGAGTTTGACCGCCTCACTGCCTCACTGCCATGTCCAACACCCTTATTCCCCGAATTCAGGCCCTCGCCGCCGCCCACGCCGCCGATACGGTCGCTATTCGCCGCCACCTGCACGCCCACCCCGAGCTCTCGTTCGAGGAAGTGAACACGGCCGCGTTCGTGACGAAGGAACTGAAGAAGCTGGGCTTAAAACCGCAGCCGCTGGCCAATACCGGCGTGGTGGCCCTCATCGAAGGGCAGCCCGGCGGGCCTACCATCGCCCTGCGGGCCGATATGGACGCGCTGCCCATCACCGAAGCGAGTGACATTCCCTACAAATCGACCAACCCCGGCGTGATGCACGCCTGCGGGCACGACGTGCATACAGCCTCGCTGCTGGGCGCGGCCCGCATCCTGACGGAGCTGAAAAGCGAGTTCAAGGGCACCGTGAAGCTGATGTTTCAGCCCGGCGAGGAGCGGCTGCCCGGCGGCGCGTCGCTGATGATTAAGGAGGGCGTGCTGGAGAACCCGGCCGTGGGCCACGTGCTGGGGCAGCACGTATTTCCGCACCTGCCGGCCGGGAAAATCGGCCTGCGCCCCGGCCGCTACATGGCCAGCACCGACGAGCTATACTTGACTATCAAAGGCAAGGGCGGCCACGGCGCTATGCCCGAAATGAACCTCGACCCCGTGCTGGTGGCGGCCCACATCATTGTGGCCGCCCAGCAGATTGTGAGCCGCCGCGCCAATCCCAAGCTGCCCTCGGTGCTGAGCTTTGGCAAGGTCATCGCCAATGGGGCCACCAATGTTATTCCCAATGAGGTTTACATCGAAGGCACCTTCCGCACCCTGAATGAGGAGTGGCGCGCCGAAGCCCACCAGCACCTGCGCCGCCTCTGCGAGGGGCTGGCCGAAAGCATGGGCGCCACCTGCGAACTCGAAATCCGGGTGGGCTATCCGTATCTGGAAAATGAGCCCGCCCTTACAGCCCGCGTGCGCGCCGCCGCCGAAGCCTACCTCGGCCCCGAAAACGTGGTGGAGCTCGACCAGTGGATGGCCGCCGAGGATTTCGCCTATTTCTCGCAGGCCGCGCCCTCTTGCTTCTACCGCCTCGGCACCCGCCACGAAGACGGCCGCTTTGCCGCCTCGGTGCACACGCCTACCTTCGACATCGACGAGCAGGCCCTCACCACCGGCCCCGGCCTTATGGCCTGGCTGGCGCTGGAGGAGCTGGGCCGGTAGAGCAGTAGCGCGAACTTTTAGTTCGCGAGTGCGTGCATCCATCCATTAATACTCGCGGACTAACAGTCCACGCTACATCATGAACCGTCTGCTACTTCTGGCCCTCGTGGGTGCCGGCCTGCTGGCCCGCCCCGCCGCCGCCCAAACCCGCCGCACCGTATTCGGCCTGCAGCTGCAACCCGAGGCCCAGGCCGAAGTGGCCCTCGACGGCTCCGATTACCTGCTGATTTCGGCCCGCGGCCTGCAGAACACCGACAACAACGGCTACGCCGACCCCAACCGTTTCCTGGGCTTCGACCAGCGCCGCCTGAGCGTGGGCTACGAGCATTTTCTGAACGAGCACTGGAGCCTGGGGGCCACGCTGCCATACATCGGCTTCGGCAAGACATATGCGCTGCTGCCGGAGGTGCTGCTGCGCCACCGCAGCCCCGTGGGCCCGCTCACCTTCGGCCAGCGCCTGAGCGTGGAATACCTACTGCCGGGCCAGACGGGCGCCAAGGGCGCTACCTACGCCCGCCTGCGCGCCGACCTGGAGAAAATCTTCCCCGTAGGCAGCACCGTGGCCCTGCGCCCGCGCCTGAGCTACGAGGCCGCCACCCACCTGCGCGCCTTTTCGCCCGATGACGACCCCAACGTGGAGGAGCGCACCATCCAGTTCACTAGCCTGCGGGCCGAGGTGGGCATGCGCATCAGCCCGGCCTTCGACTTCACGCCTTGGTTTGCTTATCAGACGCAGTACAGCTTCGGCTTGGCCCAGACCGACGCGCTGGGCAACGTCACTATCCCGGCCGGGCGCGTCAATTCCGTCGCGCCGGTGCTGGGGCTTGACTTGCGCTACACCTTCCTCAACGGCAAGGATGCCGCCACCCGCCAGCAGTTGCCCACGCAGCACTAGTCGCTGGCTCCTTCGGTTGTTGCTGACGAATTGGCGGTCGCTGAGTTTTATGATTTTGGCTGATTGAAGACAATGGGTGAAGATTTATCAACTGTAATGGCTAGTATTTGATTTGGCAAAATGCTGAAATAAGACATTTTGTCGGGTAAAAAGGCTGGAAGGGCGGGTTGGTATAGAATTTAAGGAAAGCAGTTGTGTCGCACCTGGCGACTATCCTTTCAACTCCTTAATTTCTAATCAATCATGGCAACTCTGCTGTATAACAACCGCCCTTCCCTCCGTCCCAGCCGCGCCCTGAGTGCCATGCTGGCCGACATGCTCCGCGAGCCGCAAGCGCCCGCCGCCCAGAACCAACCCACGCCCGCCTTCGTGCCCGCCACCGATGTGCTCGAAACCGCCACTGGTTTTGAGCTGCACTTGGCCCTGCCCGGCCTGAAAAAAGAAGCCGTGAGCATCGAGTTTCTCGACGGCCAGTTGGTGGTATCGGGCACCCGCCCCAACCCGGCCGATGCCGTGAAGGAGGCCGCTGCTACTGCCACCGAAGCCCCGGCCGAAACGGCCGAGAACACGCCCGCCGTGGTAGCTCCCGAGGCCCCGGCCGCACCCAAATTCCGCCGCGTCGAAACCAACTACGGCCACTTCAGCCGCAGCTTCCGCCTGCCCGATACGGTGAACGTGAAGGCCATCGGCGCCGAGCTGACGGATGGCATCCTGCGCATCACGCTGCCCTTCGACACGGAAAAAGTGACCAAGCAGCACATCGAAATCCGCTAAGCGGGCGGAGTTTCTGCAAAAAAGGCACCCCAAGGGTTGCCTTTTTTGCAAGCTCGCCTGTTGTAGGCTAAAATTGCCTGCCACGCGCTGCTTTGGCCTGTTTTCTGCTAAAAGCAACCCACGGACGCTAAATTGAATCATTGCTGCGTTGTGGAGCCAGACCGGCCCGGCGCATCATGCGGCGTTCATCCGGCGGTTTCTATTTTAGACTCGTCAATCACCCATTCACTTTTTTCCATTTTCCCTTACCCATGCAAGCAAAACAAATGATGCTCGGCCTGCTCGGCTCCGCCATTTTGGGCGGCGGCGTGGCCGTGGGGGGGTACAAGCTGCTGGAGCCCGCTACCGTGGCCCCGCAGGCTGTAGCCGCCAACCCCCAGGTGCGTTACACTTCCGAGATGCGGAGCACGCCCTACACCGTGCCCGAGGGCCTGAACTTCGTAGCCGCCGCCGCCGCCGTAACCCCGGCCGTGGTGCACGTAATGACCGAGTACGCCGCCGCGCCCGTTGACCAGCGCCAGATGCAGATGGACCCCTTCCTGCGCCAGTTCTTCGGCGACCAACTCGACCAGTTTCATGGCCAGCAGCCGCAGGGTGGTGGCCAGGGCTCGGGCTCGGGCGTAATTATTGCCGCCAACGGCTACATCGTGACCAACAACCACGTTATCGACAAAGCCTCGAAGATTGAGGTGGTGCTCGACGACAAGCGCAAGTTCGACGCCGAGCTGGTGGGGGCTGACCCCAACACCGACCTAGCCGTGCTGAAAGTGAAGGCCGACAACCTGCCCTTCGTGAAATACGGCAACTCCGACGACGTGAAAGTGGGCCAGTGGGTGCTTGCCGTGGGCAACCCCTTCAACCTGAACTCGACCGTAACGGCCGGTATTATCTCGGCTAAGGGGCGTAACATTGACATCCTGCGCCGCAAGGACAACATGGGCATCGAGTCGTTCATCCAGACCGACGCCGTGGTGAACCCCGGCAACTCGGGCGGCGCCCTCGTGAACCTCAACGGCGACCTCATCGGCATCAACTCGGCCATTGCCTCGCACACGGGCAGCTACGAAGGCTACTCGTTTGCCATTCCCAGCTCGCTGGCCAGCAAAGTGGTCGACGACCTGCTGAAGTACAAAGTGGTGCAGCGCGCTCTGCTCGGCGTGCAGATTCAGGAAGTGGATGCCAAGCTGGCCTCTGAGAAGAAGCTGAACACGCTGAACGGCGTGTACGTGCAGGGTCTCACTGAAGGCTGGGCCGCAGCGCAGGCCGGTTTGAAGAAGGGCGACGTTATCACCCAAATCAACGGCGTAGCCGTGAACACCTCTTCGCAACTGCAGGAGCAGGTAGCCCGCTTCCGCCCCGGCGACAAGATTAAGGTGAGCTACCTGCGCGATGGCTCGGCCAGCACCACCGAGGCCGTGCTGCGCAACGCCACCGGCACCACCGGCGTGGTGCGCGAAGATGCCGCCGCGGCTGCCATCAAGTACGAAGGCGCGACCATTGCTGCCGTAGCACCCCGCGACCTAGCCAAGCTGGGCCTTGAGGGCGGTGCCAAAATTTCGGGCATCAAGGGCAGCAACTTTCGCGAGACGGGCATGGCCGACGGTTTCATCATCACCCGTATCGACAAGAACGTGGTGACCAAGCCTTCGGACGTGAAAAACTACCTCGACCAGGCCCGCAACAACTCGGGCGCGCTGGTAGAAGGCGTTTATCCCGACGGCCGCAAAGCCTATTACCCCATCGGGCAGGAATAGAACTGAAATAGCACTGCATGCCGACTAAAAAGCCGCTGTCGATGGGCAGCGGCTTTTTTCGTTTCGGGGCAATTGGATTCAGCTGTGCGTCCTGAATTGGGACGGTTCAGGCAGAAAAGTAAAAGTGCTATTTGTTCGCGCGAAAAAACATAAGTTTTTTGTAATATATTATTAATTGCCAGCTGGGTACATAAAATTATGTGACAGAATTAAATGTGATTTTAATCACCATTATTTGTAGATTGCCGTACACGCACTCCCAAGCCGGGACCTATTGCCCGGCTCGCTGCCTGCTGCCGTCAGCCCGGCCGGGTGGCCGCACCCGAGTATGGAAAACGTTATCAACACGCTGGTCATCCATAATTTCAAGTCCATTCGGCACGCCGTGCTGCATCCGCGGCGCGTCAATCTCATCATTGGGGAGCCGAACGTGGGCAAATCGACGGTGCTGGAGGCCATGAGCTTGCTGGGGGCGCTGCCGTTTGAGCGCAAAAAGAAGTTTATGCGCAGCTTTATCCGCTACGATGAGCCGGCCCAACTCTTTCACGACAGCAACCTGACCAATCCGGTGCGGATAGAATCGGACCACGACGTGTGCCTGCTGGCCCGGCAGCCGAAAGGGCAGGGGCGGGGCAAGGGCTTTCAATACGGCGCCTTCAGCCAAGCTACTTATCGATTGCTGCGCGACCAGTTGGGGCTGACGCTGCCCGAAGGCCGCCCGAAGAATCGGGCCGCGGACGATGCCATGCTGCTCGGCCGCCTGCAGCAGCGTTTCGACGTGCTGGCCACGCTGCCCGAGCCCGACTACCGTTACCTGGAGTTCGATGCCAAAGGCCGGGTGCGGGACTGGCCGGGGCCGTCGTCGGCCCGCAACTGGCAGCCCCGGGCGGTGAAGCCGTTCCGTTTCAAAAGCACGGGGCGCATCGACCGGCGCTACGCGGACGCCACCTTGTGCCCGCCCCACGGCAACAACCTGGTGCAGGTGCTGGAAACCAACCAAGCCCTGCGCCACGAGTTTAAGGCCCTGTTCAACGAGCAGCACCAGCAGCTGCGGGTGCGCGCCGACGTGCGCCGACTGGAGGTGATGAAGGATGTGGACGGGCTGAGCGTGGCCTACCCCTACTCGGGCGCGGGCGACACGCTGCGGCGCTACGGCTTCCACATGGCGGCGATGGATTCGAGCCGCGAGGCGGTGATTTTGCTGGAGGAACCGGAGTCGCATTCGTACCCGGGCTACATTATGCAGCTGGCCGAGCGCATGGTGGCCCACGAAACCAACCAGTTTTTCGTGACCACGCACAGCCCTTACTTCTTTGATAGCGTGCTTGAAAACATGGTGCCCTACGAGCACCTGATGCCCGAGCTGGCCGTGTTTGTAGTGTACTACAAAGACTTCCAGACCAAAATCCGGCAAATGAGCAACGAGGAAGTGCGCAATCTGCAGCGCGACAGCCTCGATGTGTTCAACAACCTGCACCACCTGGCCCACGAGGTGACCGGCCGCAAAGTGTAGGGGAGGTGTTGGGGATAAGGCATAAGGGGGGTAGACGCTGATGCGTTGCGGGGAAGAAGCCCGCACCCGGACAACAACTGCCGCAACTCCGCGGCAAACCGTAGCTTTGCCGCCGCAACATCCCATCCCCAACACCCCTATGAAGCAGGCCCTCGAAGAAGCTACTGCCGCCGACGTAACCGTTGAGCATCCCCACCACGACCCCCACGGCATTCAGGACGTGTTGCGCCAGCTCGGCGTGCAGGCCGACAACGCCGCCTACAGCACCGGCCGCACCTGGGGCGGCGCCCAGAATGCCGAGCGCCGCGTCATCAACGCGCCCGCCGACGGCCGCCGCATTGCCAGCGTGGCCTTCGCTACCACCGACGACTACGAAACGGTGGTGAAGGCGGCCGAAGAAGCCTTTAAAACCTGGCGCCTGGTGCCGGCCCCCAAGCGCGGCGAGATTGTGCGCCAGATTGGCAACAAGCTACGCGAATACAAGGAGCCACTGGGCAAACTGGTGAGCGCCGAGATGGGCAAAATCCTGCAGGAAGGCCTAGGCGAAGTGCAGGAGATGATTGACATCTGCGACTTCGCGGTGGGCCTCTCGCGCCAGCTGCACGGCCTGACCATGCACTCGGAGCGCCCCGCGCACCGCATGTACGAGCAGTACCAGCCGCTGGGCCTGGTGGGTATCATCTCGGCCTTCAACTTCCCGGTGGCCGTGTGGAGCTGGAACGCCATGCTGGCCGCCGTATGCGGCGACGTGAGCATCTGGAAACCCTCGGAGAAAACGCCCCTCACGGCCGTGGCCGTGCAGCACATCATTAAGGACGTGCTGGCCGAGAACGACATTGCCGAAGGCGTGTTCAGCGTCATCATCGGCGATGCCAGCATCGGGGCCGCCATGGCCGCCGACAAGCGCCTGCCGCTGATTTCGGCCACCGGCAGCACCCGCATGGGCAAGAAAGTAGGCGAAGTGGTGGGCGCCCGCCTAGGCCGCGCCCTGCTCGAATTGGGTGGCAATAATGCCATCATCGTAACGAAAAACGCCGACCTCGACATTGCCATTCGCGCCATCGTGTTTGGGGCGGTGGGCACGGCCGGGCAGCGCTGCACCAGCACCCGCCGCGTCATTATCGAGGAGAGCGTGTACGAGGAGGTGAAAAACCGCCTGCTGGCTACGTACCCGAAGCTGCCCATCGGCCACCCGCTGCAGGAAGGCACGCTGGTGGGCCCGCTGATTGACGCTGACGCGGTGAAGATGTTCACGGCGGCGCTGGAGCAGGTGCAGGCCGAAGGCGGCAAGCTGCTGACCGGCGGCCAGGTGCTGAGCGGCGACAAGCTGGCCGGCGGCCACTACGTGCAGCCCGCGCTGGTAGAGGCCGAAAACCACTATCACACGGTGCAGGAAGAAACCTTCGCGCCCATTCTCTACCTCATCAAGTACAGCGGCGAGGTGCAGCAGGCCATTGACCTGCAGAACGACGTGCGCCAGGGCCTGTCGTCGTCCATTTTCACGCTGAACATGCGTGAGGCCGAAGCCTTCCTGGCCGCCAGCGGCTCAGACTGCGGCATTGCCAACGTGAACATCGGTACGAGCGGGGCCGAAATCGGCGGCGCGTTCGGCGGCGAGAAAGAAACCGGCGGCGGCCGCGAGTCGGGCTCCGACGCCTGGAAGGTGTACATGCGCCGCCAGACCAATACCATCAACTACAGCACCGAATTGCCGCTGGCCCAGGGCATCAAGTTTGATATCTAGACCGTAGCGCGGGCTTCAGCCCGTTGTCGGAAACGACAAGAGGCCCCGCCGATGCATTCGGCGGGGCCTCTTTGTGTCTTGGTAGTCGGCTTTAACGGCTGTAGCGCAGGTCGCCGTGGCCTTTATACACCAAGCCGCCAGAATTATACAGCACGTAGTAAAGCCGGTACAGTTCATTGGGCTGCAGCCCCATGCTGGCATAGTTCAGTGAAAACTGCTCTCCCAGGATGAGTTCGTTGGGGCCGAGCTTGCCCATCACCGTGTATTTCCGGTCGACAATGACGGCGCGGATGGTGTAGCTTGCGGCCCCGCCGCTGGTGTTGCGTTGGGTTTGGAACGACCAGGTAGCCTGGGCGACCTGTGCCGGGTTGGCGAAGAGGTAAGTGGAATTGACTAGGGCCGGCTGCTGCGCGCCATTAAGGTTAAAGCTCAACTCGGAAAACAAGGCGCGTTCCTGCTTATTCCACTCGCCGTCCGAAGTCCAGTCGGTGGGGTCTTGTGGGCCGCTGGGGCGGGCGGTATTGTCGCGATAGGTAATGCCTTCACCTTCCCCAAAATCCATGATGGGGTTGGAGTCGGACTTGCTGCAGCCCAGCAGCGCGCTGAGTAGTAAAATGGGAAGAAAACGCTGACGCATGGAAAGGAATAAGTGGTGCGAAAGCGGCAAAGGTAAACGCCGAAGTAAGCCCGCCGCTACAGCAGCTTGCGCAGCGCCCAGAGGCTCCACAGAATCACCATCAGGCCCACGCCCACGAACATCCAGCGGGTGGGCAGGCGGCCGGTCAGGCGGGCGGCAATGGGCGCGGCCGCCACCCCGCCCACGATGAGGCCCAGCACAATCTGCCAGTGTGAGATGCCCAGAATGGTGAAAAACGTGAAGGCGCTGGCAAACGTCACGAAGAACTCCACCAGGCTCACCGTGCCGATGACGTAGCGCGGCGTGCGCCCGTTGGTGATGAGCGTGCTCGTGACCAGCGGCCCCCAGCCGCCCCCACCAAACGAGTCGAGGAAGCCGCCGGCCCCGGCGAGCCAGCCGGCATTCTTCACCTTCCGGCGCTTCTGCGACACTTTGCGGAAGGCTTTGGTGATGATGCGCAGCCCCAGAAACAGCAGGTACACGGCCAGAATGGGCTTCACATAGCCGGCGTAGGTTTCGCCGAAGTGCGCCAGCAACAGCGCGCCGCTCACCGAGCCGGCAATGCCCGGCAGCAGCAGCACCCGAAATAGGCGCTTGTTCACGTTGCCGAAGCGGTAGTGGTTGTAGCCCGACGCGCCGCTGGCAAATACCTCGGCCGTGTGAATGCTGGCACTCACCGACACCGGGCTCAGCCCCAGCGACATCAAGCTGATGGCCGACACCACGCCGTAGCCCATGCCCAGCATGCCATCGACCAGCTGGGCCAGAAAGCCCACCGCCACAAACGTGTAGAACGTGCCCGACGAGCGCGCCACGTCCCAGGCCTGCTGCCAAGTGAAGTAGTACGACAGGATATTGAGCACGATGAACCCCGCGAACGTGACCAGCGAGGCCGTGGCCACCCGCCGCCAGTAGGCGGTGGCGGGCGTTTCGTAGGCAGGGCCGTTGGCCAGTTCGGCGGTCACGGCGTTCAGCGATTTTACCTTTTCGGCAAAGTCGCCCTGCAAGCGGCTGCGGATGACGGTCATCTGGCTGAGCACCGATGTCAGCTCAGCGGGCAGCACTTCGGCCAGCACTTCGCGCAGACGCTTGCCGATGGTGGGCGACTTGCCGTTGGTGGAGATGGCAATTTTCAAGTCGCCCTTCTGCAGCACCGACGAGAGGTAGAAATCGCACAGCTCGGGCGTATCGGCCACATTGGTGAGCAGGCGGCGGGCGGCGGCGGCGGTGCCGATGTAGCGGTGTAGCTCCACGTCGTCGGTGGCCAGAAAGAGGATGTCGGCGTGGTCGAGGTCGGAATCCTGGTAGGGACGCTGATGCAGCTGCACGCGGGGGTGGCGGGCGGCCAGTTCGCGCAGCTCGGGCAGCAGGAGCGGAGCCACCACGGTCACGGCGGTTTCGGGGCTATTGCGCAGGATGGCGCCCAGCTTTTCCAGTCCCACGTTGCCGCCGCCCACCAAGAGCACGCGCATAGTGTCCAGCTTTAGAAAGATGGGAAACAGGTGGTTGGCCGCCGGGGCCGACTCCGGCGGCAGCGTCGCTACTGCCGGAGTCGCCGGGGTTGGTTTGTTTGTTGGCATAGCTCAGAACGTAGCAGTAAGATACGAAATCAGGCGTGAAAATTCAGCCCGTGGGTGGTAGCCGCTACCACACCGGTACGCACCACGAAGTCGCCGAAGCCCTCCTTGGGCTGGCGCTCGGCGGCGTAGTTGGCCAGCAGCGGCGCGAGCTCGCGCAGGATGCCGTCTTCGTCGAGCATCTCGCGGTAGAGCTTATTGAGGCGCTCGCCGGCGTGGTTGGCCCCGAGGTAGAGGTTGTAGCGGCCGGGGGCCTTGCCCACCAGCCCGATTTCGCCCAGGTAGGGGCGGGCGCAGCCGTTGGGGCAGCCCGTCATCCGAATCAGAATACCCGCCTCGGCCAAGCCGTGGGCGCGAATCACGGCGTCGAGCTTGTCGAGCAGCTGGGGCAGGTATCGCTCGGCTTCGGCAAACGACTGCGAGCAGGTGGGCAGGGCCACGCAGGCCAGCGCGTTTCGGCGCAGGGCGGTGAGCTGCTCGGCCTTCGGGGCCGCGCCGTGGGCTTCGAGAATGGCCTGGATGCGGATGCGGTGGGCGGGCTCGATGTTGGCCAGAATCAGATTCTGGTTGCCGGTGAGGCGGAATTCGCCGGTGTGGAAGGCGCTGATTTCGCGCAACGCGGTTTTGAGGCGGTAGCCGGGCCGGTCGAGCACGCGGCCACCTTCCACGAAGAGCACGAGGTGCGAGGGACCATTGGCCGGGCCAGTCCAGCCGAACGCGTCGCTGGAGCTGTGGAACTGATAGGGGCGGGTTTCGGCCAGCTCGTAGCCCAGGCGCTGGTGTAGCTCGGCCACGAAGGCAGGTAAGCCTGCTCGGTCGATGGTGTACTTGAGGCGCGAGAGCTTGCGGTTTTCGCGGTTGCCCCAGTCGCGCTGAATGGTCACGATTTTCTCGCACACGTCTACCACGTTTTCGGTGGGCACGAAGCCGATGAGGTCGGCCAAGCGCGGGTAGGTTTCGGGCAAGCCGAATGTCATGCCCAGGCCGCCGCCCACGGCCACGTTGAAGCCGAGTAGCCGGCCGTTTTCCTCGATGGCGATGAGGCCGATGTCGTTCGAGAAAATGTCGGAATCGTTGTATGGCGGCAGCGCCAGGGCGATTTTGAACTTGCGCGGCAGATAGGTTTTGCCGTAGATGGGCTCCGCGTCGTCGGTGGCTTCGGTGGTGTTCTGCAACTCGCCGTCGAGCCAGATTTCGTGGTAGGCGGTGGTGTGCGGCGTGAGGTCGGCGCTGATTTTGGCGGCCACGGCCTGCACCTCGCCGTGCACCGCCGATTCGTGCGGGTTCACGTTGCACATCACGTTACGGTTCACGTCGCCGCAGCCCGCAATGCTGTCCAGCAGCGCATCGTTGAAACCCTGGACGGTGGGGCGCAGGTCGCGCTTCAGCACGCCGTGCAGCTGGAAGGTTTGGCGGGTGGTGAGCTTGAGGGTGCCGTTGCCGTAGGCATCTGCCAGGGAATCCATACGCTGCCACTGGGCGGCGGTGGCCACGCCGCCCGGCACCCGCACCCGAATCATGAAGGAAAACAGCGGCTCCAGCTTCTGGCGCTTGCGTTCGGAATCGAGGTCGCGGTCGGTCTGCTGGTAGGAGCCGTGGAACTTGATGAGGTGGGTATCGTCGTGGTTCAACGCGCCGGTGAGGCGGTTGCGCAGGCTCTCGACGATGGTGCCGCGCAGGTAGCGGCTGGCAATTTTGACGTGCTCGACTTCGGAAAGTTTCTGTGGGATGGTGATTTCGGACATTGGCGAGGGATATAGCGTGGACTTTTAGTCCGCGCGTGGATAGGGCAACTCGCGGACTAAAAGTCCGCGCTACAATCAATGCAGCACCGTGGCGTCGAAAACGACGCTCACGTAATACAGCGCCCCGATGGTGGGGCCGGCGGCGTATTGGAAATAGCGCTTGTTGAGAATGTCCGTGCCGCCGAGCTTGATGGTGGATTTCAGGGTGGGCACGCGCAGGTTCACCTGGGCATCGAGGGTGGCATAGGCGGGAACCTGGCCGTTGGCCAGCGGGCTTTCCCAGTAGAAGGAGTCCTGCCAGCGCCAGTTCACGTTGAAGCCGAAGTTTTTCACGATTTCGCGGTTGCCAACCGACACGTTGGTGGCCCATTTTGGGGTATTGAAGCCGGTCACGAACACGTCAGCCTGGCTGTTTTTCGACAGAGCGTTGTAGTTCACGTTGCCGGCCACGGTGAACTTCTGGTAGAAGTTGTAGGTGAGGCCCAGCGTGGAGCCGTAGCTGTGGTAGTCCTGGCGCGAGTTGGTGTACACGCGGTAGCGGTCCTGGCGGGCATCGCGGTTGGCGCGCAGGGCGGCCAGGGCGGCGGCATCGGAGCCGACGGGCACTTGCGCGCCGCTGGCGTCTTTGGGCACGCTCACCTCCACCTGGCCCAGGAAGCCGGAGTAGATGTTGTAGTAGGCATCGGCGTCGATGGCCAGGCGGTTGTCGAGGAGCACGCTGCGGTAGCCTACTTCGTAGGCGTTGATTTGCTCGGGCTGCTCGGTGGGGAGGTTGGCGACTTTCAGCAGGTCGCGATTTTGGGGTAAGACTGCGGCCTGGGCGGCGGTGCTGCCGGGCGTGGCGGCCACGTAGGCATTCACGGCCGCGTTGAACTGGTCGATGCTGGTGCGGGTGTAGGAGTTTTGCAGGTAGTTCAGGCCTTCGTTCACGCGGGCCAGGCCGCCCACGCGGCGCACGTTGCCGTTGTTCACGAACGACAGCGCCTCAAACAACGAGGGGAAGCGCCAGCCATTCTGGTAGGAGGCGCGGAAGTTGTGCTTCTCAGCCAGGGTGTACACGGCGGCCAAGCGCGGGTTGATTTTGGCGGTGAACTCGGGGTTGTAGTCGACGCGCAGCGAGCCGGTCAGCTTCAGCTTGTCGCCGAGCAGCAGCTTGGTGGCCTGGCCGAAGGCGCCGTATTTCTTGTAGTACACGTAGCTGCCGCCGGCCTGATTCCGCTCCGCCAGCGGCAGGCTGAAATCGACGAAGTTGTTGCCGTCGGGGATAATCTGGTACACGCGGGCATCGGCGCCCACCAGCAAATCCACGAATTTCACGCGCGGGCCCAGGTTCCAGACGCCCTCGGTGTGGTAGGTGCGGCTGCGCTGGGTGAGGGCCGCGCCGCCGGGGATGGGCGCGCCGGCCACGTTCACGCCGCTGTCCCAGTTGTTGGTGTTCACGATTTGGGCTTTCAGGGCCTCGAAGGCGGGGGTGCCGGGCTCGGC
>NZ_BAAGZM010000049.1:0-14055 GCF_054778495.1 Hymenobacter agri | reverse complement strand
GGTCGCGCGCCACGCTGGATGGTACGCCGCCGGCGGCCAGGCGGCGCGGGGTATTGGCCGGCGAAGTGGCTTGCAGCGTGTAGTCGGGCCGGCTGCTGACGAGGGCTGTGCGGGTGAACAGCGGGTCCACGTTCAGCAGGTTAACGCCAGCCGCGCCCACGATGGCGGGCGTACTGGCGTAGGCTTTGGTACGCAGCAGCGAGTTGAGGATGCTGACGGTGTAGTTGGAGTCGGTGTAGTTCTTGAAGTACAGCTCGTCGTCGATGGTGCCCGGGCCTAGGTTGGAGCCCCACACGATGGAGTTGCGCAGCGTGACGCTGAGCGGTAGCTTGCTCCCATCGGTGGCTTTCTCGTTGGTGAAGCTCAGCGAAGCCGTTTCGCGCCGGAAGGCAGGTGTGTAGTTGGCAAAGGTGCAGAAGTTGAGGTCGAATACCCCGCCGCCCACGCCGGCAATGGCGTACTCGCCGCAGTTGGTGAACAGGCAGTTCTCGGCCTTGAGGTCGCCCGAGTAGCTGAGCACGCCGGCCCCGGCGCTGGCCGTGGCGTTGGCAAACGAGAGGTTGGAGCCCGAAATGTTGCGGATGACCGTGTTGGCCAGCGCCAGGCTGGGGTGGGGCTGCTTGTTCTCGGGGTTCAGCAACAGTGCCCCGAAGGTGGCATTCTTAATTTCGGTGTAGCGAATGCTATTGTTGCGGCTGGTTTCGGTGAACACGATGCCGCCCCACTGGCCCGGGGCCTCGGCATAGTCTGCCTCCGGCCGGTCGCCGGTGAAGCGCACGATGTTGGGGTTGGTGGCCTTCACGGTATCGGTGGGGCCGGTGGAGGGGGCGAAATCGTCGTTTATCCGCAGGGTGCCATTCACCTGAATATAAGCGCCAGCGTGGCAGTAGATGCGCGCGCCTTTCGGAATGGTGAGCGTGATATTCTCGCCCACCAGCACGCCGAAGGTAACCGGCGGCTGCCCCACCGTCAGCACGCGGCTGGCCGGGATGATGACGTGCGGCTTATCCGTCGGCCAAACGGTATCGGTCAGGATGAGGTCGGCCCGATGGAAGTAGGCGTTCTGGCCGTAGGCTACCAGCTTCACGTGCTGGTCGTTGCCATTGGTGCGAAAGTTCACCTGGTCTTCCACCAGAAATTTCTTGGCTGTGGTGGCCTGGCCGTTGTCACCGAGCACGGCCCGCACCAGAATCTGCACGCTATCGTTGCCCCGAATGAGGACGCCGCTTTTGGCCGCGCCCGCGTCGCCGTTAATGATGAGCGAGTACGTGCCGCCCGCCGTGCCGGCCAGGCTGATATCCGTTTGCACCGCGCCGCTATTGCGGTTGTAGGCCCACAGCCGCTTCGTGACAGTGCGAATGGTGGTGAACACCGTGTCAAACAGCACCGTGTCCTGGTCGAACTCCAGGCGGCCGGTGGTTTGCACAATGTCTTCCTTGGGCTCGCAGCCGGGCAGAAACGTGAGCAAGCAGCTCAGCACCAGAAACAACGGGAAGAGGTAGCGCATAAGCAGGGGCGCAGGGGAGGGGACAGCGCCCCCGGAGAACGGTAAAAGCCGGTTGGGTATTGCAGCCATTGTGGCGGGGCAGCCGGAGCCGCCCCGCCTGCGGCTTACTTCGTCACGCCTTCTTGCAGGCGCTCGGCGCTGTCGGCCAAGCGCAGCTGCTCCACGAAGTCGTCGACGTTGCCTTCCATCACGCTGGCCAGGTTGTACACCGTGTAGCCGATGCGGTGGTCCGTGACGCGGCCCTGCGGATAGTTGTAGGTGCGAATTTTGTCGCTCCGGTCGCCGCCGCCAATCATGCTTTTGCGCACGGCGCCGTCGGCTTCGTTCTTCTTGGCCAGCTCCATCTCGTACACGCGCGAGCGGAGCACGGCCAAGGCTTTGTCAAAGTTCTTGAGCTGCGATTTCTGGTCCTGGCACTGGGCCACGAGGCCGGTGGGCAGGTGGGTGAGGCGCACGGCCGAGTAAGTGGTGTTCACCGACTGGCCGCCGGGGCCGCTCGAGCAGAAGTAATCCTTGCGGATGTCGCTCATGTTCAGTTCCACGTCGAATTCCTCGGCTTCCGGAATCACCACTACCGAGGCCACGCTGGTGTGGATGCGGCCCTGGGTTTCGGTGGCCGGCACGCGCTGCACGCGGTGCACGCCCGATTCGAACTTGAGCTTGCCGTACACGTCCTCGCCGCGCACGGCCACGATGATTTCCTTATAGCCGCCCGAGGTGCCTTCCATGGCGTCGATGAGCTCCATTTTCCAGCCCTGCTTTTCGGCAAAGCGCATGTACATACGCTGCAGGTCGCCGGCAAATATGGCGGCTTCGTCGCCGCCCGCGCCGGCTCGGATTTCCACAATCACGTCTTTCGAGTCGTTGGGGTCTTTGGGCAGCAGCAGGTCTTTGATGACTTCTTCGAGGCGCTCCTGCTCGGGCAGCAGCTCGTCGAGCTCGGCCTTGGCCATTTCGCGGAAGTCCTGGTCTTTCTCGGTGGCAATGACTTCGCGGGCGTTTTCGATGTTGCTGAGCACGCCCTGGTAGTTGCGGTACTCGGCCACAATCTTGCCCAGCTCCTTGTATTCCTTGTTCAGGGATTTGTAGCGCTTCAGGTCCGACATCACGTCGGGCTGCATCAACTCCTCGTTGACGTTCTCGTAGCGCTGGTTGATGGCTTCTAGTTTATCGAGCATCGGGTGTTCAGAATTAAGCAATAAGGCTGCAAAGATACGGCATCTGAACACCTTGATTCCGCTGGTGGTTCTCGGGGGGCGGCCGTAGCTGGCGCGGGCCGTGTAGCCGTCGGCCGTAAGCGGGCTATATCCCGGTTTCTCTGTGCCTTCGGCCGGCCTGTTATCTTTGCGGCCAGTTCCCACCTCACCACCCCACCCATGTCCTCGGAAGCAGACGTTCTCTCCCCCCAGTCCAAAGCCCATACTGCCCAGAAAGGCAGCACCAACGCCAACGGCTTCACCGATTATTTCGACCTCGACGGCCTGCTGACCGAGGAGCACCTGCTCATTCGCCAGTCCATCCGCGACTTCGTGAAGAAGGAAATCAGCCCCAACATTGAGAAGTGGGCGCAAGACGCGCACTTCCCGAGCGAAATCGTGCGAAAGTTTGGCGACGTGGGCGCGTTCGGCCCCACCATTCCGCAGGAGTACGGCGGCGGCGGCCTCGACTACATCAGCTACGGCCTCATCATGCAGGAGATTGAGCGCGGCGACTCGGGCATGCGCTCCACCGCCTCGGTACAGGGTTCGCTGGTGATGTTCCCCATCTACGCCTACGGCTCCGAAGAGCAGCGCAAAAAGTACCTGCCCAAGCTCGCCAGCGGCGAGTGGCTGGGCTGCTTCGGCCTGACGGAGCCCGACCACGGCTCAAATCCCGGCGGCATGACCACCAACCTCAAGGACATGGGCGACCATTACCTGCTGAACGGCGCCAAGCTCTGGATTTCGAACTCGCCCGAGTGCCAGGTGGCCGTTGTCTGGGCCAAAAACGAGCAGGGCCGCATCAAAGGCGTGATTGTGGAGCGCGGCATGGAAGGCTTCAGCACGCCCGAAATTCACAACAAGTGGAGCCTGCGCGCCTCCTGCACCGGCGAGCTGGTGTTTGAGGACGTGAAAATCCCCAAAGAGAACATCCTGCCTAATGTGGATGGCCTGCGCGGCCCGCTCTCCTGCCTCGATTCGGCCCGCTTCGGTATTGCTTGGGGCGCCATCGGCGCGGCCATCGACTGCTACGAGTCGGCCCTGAAATATTCCTTGCAGCGCGAGCAGTTCGGCCAGCCCATCGGCGGCTTCCAGCTGCAGCAGAAGAAGCTGGCCGAGATGCTCACCGAAATCACCAAAGCCCAGCTCATGGCCTGGCGCCTCGGCGTGCTCAAAAACGAAGGCAAAGCCACCAGCGCCCAAATCTCCATGGCCAAGCGCAACAGCGTGGACATGGCCCTGCACGTGGCCCGCGAGGCGCGCCAGATTCACGGCGGCATGGGTATTACCGGCGAATACCCCATCATGCGCCACATGATGAACCTCGAATCGGTGATTACCTACGAGGGCACGCACGACATTCACCTGCTTATTACGGGGGCAGATATTACGGGTATTCAGGCGTTTAAGTAAATCTTGCTGTCTCCGCCCTGCGATGAGCATGAGTGGTATGCTTCGTCAGATTGACGAAAAACAGCGGCTGCAGCTTCTGGAGAATCCTGATGAAGTGCTTGAGGTTGTCGATAGCGAAGTGCCGGCGTCTCAGGAACTGGACTTAGACAAAGCCTGGCACGGGCTGCATTTCATGCTGACCGGCCAGGCTTGGGATGGCGCGGAGCCGTTGTGCTACCTGCTGAGTGGTGGCGAGCAGATAGGCGACCAAGAAGAACATGACGCGGGTTACGGCCCGGCCAGATGCATAAGCCCTCAACAGGTAAAAAACTTCTCTAATGCCCTTTCAGCCATTACCGATGAGGAATTTGCCGGGCGCTACGATGGCAGAAAAATGATGGCGCTTGAGCTTTACCCGCGCGGTTGGGAAGATGAGCCAGCCGGAATGAGAGCGTGGCTAACGCAATGCTTTATCGACTTGCGGCAATTTGCTATCGATTCGGCCAGCCGCAGTAAAGCCTTACTAATTTGGCTGCAATGATATAAAAAGCCGCTCCGATTACGGAGCGGCTTTTTTGTAGTAGTGATTAGTAGTAATCAATCAACTTACCGCCGCTCCATCATATACACCGTCTCGGTGGTGGCGCCCACGCCCACGGTACTCTGGGCCACGCTCACCAGGCGCCAGCCCTGGGCGGCCAGCTTGTTCACTTGCAGCAGCTCGGCGTGGTGCAGGGCCACGGCCACGTCGGTGGTGCTGCGGTCGGAACTGGGTTTCACGTTGGTGAGGCGTTGCACCTGCTGCTTGCCGTCGGGTAAGATGGTGACGATTTCGGGCACGTAGGAGTCGTTGCCCGGCCGGCCGCTACCCACCACCATCAGGTAGCCGGAGGTGGCGGGTGCCGCGTTAGGGTAAAAGGCCCAAGAGCCAGCCACGGCCAGCGCCAGCGCGGCAGGAAGAAACAGCTTTTTCATACAATTTGCGGGAAGAGAAGCGTAAAATGCAGGCGCAACATACTTAATACGAAGGCATGAAGCGGGAAGCATCTGCCCCAACGACCATCAAAACCCGCCGCCCGTGCCGTAATTTGGCCGCATGATGAAAATCGTCCCCGCGTCCGAACCCCTGGTGCTGCTCGAATGCCTCGTGGCCGGCACCTCGCACCGCCCCAACCTGGAGAAGTACGAGCCAAAGCTGAAGGTGGGCCAGGCCCTGCACCTGAGCCGCGAAGCCGATAACCACTACGACGACTGGGCCGTGCAGGTGCACACCGCCCCCGCCACCGACCCCGCCAATGTGTGGCTCGGCTACCTGCCCGAGGGCCGCAACGAAACCGTGGCCCGCCTGCTCGACGCCGGCAAGCACCTCTCGGCCCGCCTCAACCACAAATCCTGGGAAACCGACTGGCTGCACCTCGACATTGAAGTGCTGCTGCACGAGTAGCGGAAGGATTAGAACAGAAAACCCGAACGTCATGCTGAGCTTGTCGAAGCATCTCTACCGCACAACGCAATTAATTACTGCTGCGGTAGAGATGCTTCGACAAGCTCAGCATGACGTTCTTTGTAGAAAGCTAAGTTTCTTCCGGTCAAAGGAGCTTTTTTATTGCTAAATTAGTTACTCACTAGCTTAGCAAGCGTCGACCAATCATTTTAGTAATAGTATTATGCGCGAAGCCTATCTCACCGGCGGAACCGACGGGTTTGATGCCACCGATAAGGACATCGACAAAGCCCTTCGCCCGCTTAGTTTCGACGATTTCACGGGTCAGGACAAGATTCTGGAAAACCTGAAGGTGTTTGTGGCTGCCGCCAAGATGCGCGGCGACGCCCTCGACCACGTCCTGCTGCACGGCCCTCCCGGCCTGGGCAAAACTACCCTCTCGCACATCATTGCCAACGAGCTGGGCTCGGGCATTAAGATGACCAGCGGCCCGGTGCTCGACAAGCCTTCCGACCTGGCCGGCCTGCTCACCAACCTGGAGCCGCACGACGTGCTGTTCATCGACGAAATCCACCGCCTCAACCCCGTGGTGGAAGAGTACCTGTACTCGGCGATGGAGGATTACCGCATCGACATCATGCTCGACTCGGGCCCCAACGCCCGCTCGGTACAGATTTCGCTGTCGCCCTTCACGCTGGTGGGCGCCACCACCCGCTCTGGCATGCTCACGGCGCCGCTGCGGGCCCGCTTCGGCATTTCGGCCCGCCTCGAATACTACGACTCCAAGCTGCTGACCACCATCGTGCAGCGCTCGGCCGAGATTCTAGGCACGCCCATCCACGAAGATGCGGCCTTCGAAATAGCCCGTCGCTCGCGCGGCACGCCCCGCATTGCCAACAACCTGCTGCGCCGCACCCGCGACTTCGCCCAGATTAAAGGCACCGGCACGATTACGGTCGAGATTGCGCAGTTTGCCCTCAATGCCCTCGACGTGGACGCTCGCGGCCTCGACGACATGGACAAGCGTATTCTCACGACCATCATCGACAAGTTCAAGGGTGGCCCGGTGGGCATCAGCACCATTGCCACGGCTTGCGGTGAGGAAGGCGAAACTATTGAGGAAGTGTACGAGCCCTTCCTCATCCAGGAAGGCTACATCAAGCGCACCTCGCGCGGCCGCGAAGCCACCGAGGCCGCCTACCAGCACCTGGGCCGCCTGCTGCCCAACCACCTGCGCGGCAACAACGGCGTGGGCTTGTTTGATGAAATAACGTCGTAAGCTCTTTGTCTGTTATCCTGAGCACAGCGAAGGACCCTCTGACGGCAGCATGATTTGCAGTAAATAATTGGTTACTGCCCTTCGTGCCGCCGTGAGAAGGTCCTTCGCTGTGCTCAGGATGACCTATGTTTATTCAATACCAATTCCGTTGCCCATGCTTCCTCAGTCCCAATGGGCCCCGTTTATCAAGCGCCGCGCGGCGGAGCTGGGCTTTATGGCCTGCGGTATTTCCAAAGCCGAATTTCTGGAGGAAGAAGCCCCACGGCTCGAAACCTGGCTCACACGCCGCATGAATGGCAAGATGGGCTACATGGAAAACCACTTCGACAAGCGCCTCGACCCGCGCCTGCTCGTGGATGGGGCCAAATCGGTGATTTCGCTGCTGCTTAATTATTACCCCGCGCCCGAAAATCAGCAGCCCGCCGACACGCTGAAAATCAGCAAGTACGCCTATGGGCGTGACTATCACTTTGTCATCAAAGACAAGCTAAAAACGCTGCTGGCTGACATGGAGGCCGAGATAGGCCAGATTGGCGGCCGCTGCTTTGTGGATTCCGCGCCGGTACTCGATAAGGCTTGGGCGAAAAAGTCGGGCCTGGGCTGGGTGGGCAAGAATTCGAATCTGATAACGCCGGGTACCGGCTCGTTCTATTTCATCGCCGAGTTGATTGTGGATGTGGAGCTGCCCGCCGACGGGCCCATTCGGGACTACTGCGGCACCTGCACGAAGTGCGTGGACGCCTGCCCCACGCAGGCCATTACCGAGCCCTACGTGGTAGATGGCAGCAAGTGCATCAGCTACTTCACCATCGAGCTCAAGGGCCAGATTCCGCAGGAGGTAGGCGGGAAATTCGGCAACTGGATATTCGGCTGCGACATCTGCCAGGACGTGTGCCCCTGGAACCGCTTCTCGAAGCCGCACCACGAGCCGCAGTTCGACCCCGCGCCCGGCCTGAAGGACCTGACGCCCGGCGACTGGCGCGAAATCACCCATGAATTATTTACGGAGCTGTTCCGGCAGTCGGCCGTGAAGCGGACTGGCTATGAGGGCCTGAAGCGGAATATTCAGTTTGTAGCGGAAGGACCGGAGACGCCAAAACAGGCCTGACGGGCCAGCGCTAAGCGCCCAGGCTCAACTCGCCAAACACGCGCTTCAACACGCGCCGGTAGATGCGCGAAAACTGCCGGTAGCACCAGCGGCGAAAATCCTGCACTTCGGCCGGCAGTATTACGCGTAAGGCCTTGCGCAATTCTTTCTCGAACAGCGCTTTGCTGAAACTAACTTTCAGCAGAATCATTTTCACGTAGTCTAGCATCTATCGAGGAGCAGAGGAAGGTGAAAAACTGGATAATCCGGCCCGCACACCAACTTCAGTTGTGATTGTTGGAAAGGTAAATAAAAGCGAAAAATGCAAACCATTGCGCGACGTAGTCGTCCGGTTCGGTTGCCAGGGGAGCCCGATACGCAAAAAGAGCGGCCAGAGCCGCTCTTTTGCCTTAAAAAGCCAGAATTTTGCACCTTATTCCTTAGCTGAACAGGTCGAGCACGGCCTGAGCCAGTGCCTGCTGGTTGGCCGGCGGATTAGACTGCGTCGGGTCGATGGCAAGCGGCTCGTCGAAAGCTTCGGCCAGAGAGGCGTCAGACACGAACGACAGCTTGAAGACGCTGAGAAAATCGCTGAAGCCGATGGGCACGCCGGCCGAGGCCAGCTGCGTGGTGCTGTCTTCGCCGTAGCTGGCTGCGGTGGTGAGCACTTGCGCGGCAGCCGGCCGGGCAATGGGTGCATCGGTGCTGCTGGGCCAGTTTTTTACGGATACGCCGCGGCTGCGACGCAGGCCCCGGACGTGGGCCGCATGCTCGCCTTCGACTGCCAGAAGGCGCAGCATGACTTTGGCGAACTGGGCGTCGTTGGTATTAACGAAGGCGTAAGTGTTGTACAGCCGCACGCCAACGTCTTCCAGTTGCTGAGCAAGCGCCAGAAAAGCATCGTAGTCGCTCAGCACATTCGGAAACAGTACGGGGTTGGTGGCCACGTTTTTGCGGCCACTGAAATCGAACGCCGGAGCCGTGGGTACCAAGGCGCCCGCATCTTGCAGCGATTTTTGCAGGAAGGCGACATGTTGGGCCTGGTGGCCGGCAATGCGCTGGAAGTCGCCCGTCTGGGCCGTCGGAATCAGGTTGGTGGCGGCCAGGGCCTGCGTGTAGTATGCCAATTGCAGGCGCTCGAATTGCAGCAGCTGCGTAATGGCATCGTAGGCGGTCGTCTTGGTGCGCGCGGCTACGGGCGCCAAAGCGCCTACGCTGAACGGTAGGGCTGCCAGGGCCGCACGGCCAGCTTGCTGGAGTAGCGCCCGGCGCGGCGCAGCGCCGACAGTGGCCGGGCTGGCGCCCAGGCGGTCGAGGAACGGAAGTAACTTCATACAGGAACGGCCAGATTGGCCACGGAAACGACGTAGGGGGCTACGTAAGGCGCCAAGGCCGCCACCACTTCGGTAGGCGTTTTGGTACGCAGCTGCCCGGTAGCTGGGTCAACAACGGTGGCATCGGCAAACGAGCCGGGGGTGAGCAGGTCGCGGATAGCAGCCGCATGACGGGCCTGCACCGATACCGCTTTGAGCAGCAGCGCGCGCGGATACGCACTGGCCGACGTGAAGAGCGGCAGCAGCACCGGGTAAGCCGCCGCCGCCAGGTCGGCCAGCTGCTGCACTGCTGCCAGGGCACCGGCCCGGGTAGTCAGCGTGAATGTTGACGTGTTGAAGACAAAGTCGGTGGGGAAGGGGCCGACTTTGGCGGTAGTGGGGTCGATGTAGTAGTGGCACAACTCCCGGTAAATGAGCTGATGGTTGCGCATATCGAAAATAATGCTGCGCTCGGCCTGCGTCAGGTCGTTCGGCGGGTTGGCCACAATCTTATCGTATGTGGTCGACAGCGCCAGCCCCAGCAGATAACCGTAGTAGAACAGCCCCGCATCGCCCGAAGGCAACGCCAGTTGATTGGGGTCGGACGTGGTGGGCGCGGGTGTTTCGGTCGAACAGCCGGTCGTGGCTATCAGGGCCACGGTAGCGGCCGAAGCCGCCGAAACCCGCAAAAAGCTGCGCCGCCCTACGGGCTGCGCCTGCCAGGCGGGCGAATAAGTTGGGTCAGACATGCGTAGCAAAAGCGTCAATCCGGCGGCAAGCCCACTATAGTGGGGCCGGGGCCACCACAAAGGTACTCACTACCCCTGCAATGGTTGCAAAGGCCTAAAAAACAAGGCCGGTTCCGCGCATAGCACAGAACCGGCCTTGTTACTATCCGGCAATTGCCGGCAGAATGTTCTAGGCGCCAATCAGGCCACCGGCGCGCGAGGCATCGGTTACCTCGGCCACGGTCAGGGGCTCGTCGAACGAAGCGGCGGCATCGGCCTGCGAATAGGTGGTGCCGGCCGTGATGGCGTTAGCAGCCGTCAGGCTCACGCCCGACTGCGTGGTGTTGCTCTCGGGCGTAGCACCGGTGTAGGTGGCGTTGCTGTCGAGGTCGCCGCCGCCGGTAATCCAGGGCGTGGAGCCGGGGTTGAGCGGGCTACGCATGTAGCGAATGTGCGCGGCGTGGCGGGCTTCTACCGAGTGGATGCGCAGGGCCGTTTCGAGCGGGTTGTAGGCGACACCGCCGATGGTAACGTCGGCAATACCCAGCAGGTCGCCGGCCCGGCCTTTATACGCACGCACGCCAGTGTCTTCGAGCAACTGGGCTACACCCAGAATACTGGTGGCGCCGCCGTAGAACGAAACGAGCGAGTTGAACGTGGCGGATTTAAACGTGACGTTGCTCACAGCTGTGCCGCCAATAGCACCTATCACCGTTTGCAGCAGTGTTACGTGGGCGTTTTCGTGTTTGGCAATCTGACGGATGGCAGCCTGGTCGGCCGCGGTAGCCGTGTTGAACAGCGGCGAGGCAATTACTTTTTTGTAAAAGTCGGCTTCGAGCAGCTCCAGCGTGAGGGCGTAGTTGAACACCTCTTTCGGGTCGCCCGCCGTGGTGCCGGCGTACGCTTTCGAGAAAAACGAAGCCAGCATGGCCGGCAGGGCAGCCTGAGCGGTGCGCTTGCCCACGGTGGTGAGCGAGTTGAACACGGCGCGGCGCGAATCGAGGCGGCCCATCAGGTCGGTATCGACTTCGGCCAGCTGGTTAAGGATATTGAAGAAATTCATGGCGAGAATTGATTACGATTGAAGGAGGGAGAAAGCTTATGCGTTGACACCCACGGTGCTACCGTCGATTTTCTCCGTGATGAATGCTTGGGCCGTAGCCAGCACATCGGCCGGCTTCATCGACTTATCCAAGCCCGAAGAATCAACCTGCAAATCATCGGCAAACGAGCCGGCCGAAATCAGGTCGCGCACATAAGCCGCGTGACGGGCTTCTACCGATACAATCTTGCCGGCCAGCAACAGGTAGTCGGCCGATTTGAGGAGCTTGCCGGCTCCGTTGTAAGCCGCTACACCCAGGTCTTCGAAGGCTTTGGCCGTGCCGAGCAGGGTAGCGCGGTCGGTAAAGGTGCCCGTGGGGTATTTAGGCGTCAGCCCGCGCAGCACCTGCGTGCCGGCATCGCGGGTGAGGGCGGCCTTGAAGAAGTCGCGGTGAATGGCTTCGTGCTTGGCTACCTGCTGGAAATACAGGTATTCCGTGGCGCTCAGCACCCCCTGCGATTGGGCAACTACTTTCGCATAGAAATCGGCCTCCAGCTGTTCGAGGGCGTAGGCATAGTTCAACACCCCCACATCGCCCGAGCCCAGGCTGATGGAACCGTCGGCATTGGTCGTGTTGCCGGTGGGCAGGCTGGGCGTTGGCGTGGTCGAGTCTTTCGAGCAACCGGCCAGTACGAGAGCCGTGGCGCCGGCCGTAGCACCGGCGTACATGAAGAAGGAGCGACGCTTGATGGGCGTGAAGATGGGTTGCACGAGCGTGTTGTCGTCGGAACCGCGGGGCTGAAGAATGTCAGACATGAGCGTGAAGTATTGAGTGAAAGATGGAATTCAAACAAAAAGGGCAATAGGAATCCGGCAGGCGAAAAATGCCTGATTCAATAGCAGCAGCAATCTAGATTAGGGAGAGGATTTGGGAGCAGATACGGCAACTGTTGAGGAAAAGGATTCAAAAGGCCCGTATTTTTCGGTTTTTCGCAACTTGCTCCAGGGCAGTGAGTCGTTCAAAAGGCCATTTTCATGGCTACCTGCTACTTTTAGGCAATGATGATGGGCCAGCAAACGATGCGACGATTTTTGGGCCTGCTGCTGTTGTTTGGGGGGCTGATGGGCGAAGAGCGAGCCAGCGCGCAGCCCGGCAAGACGGTTTCGGGGCAGGCTGCAACGTCTGCTGACGTGCAGTTGCAGCTCGGCCCCGACCGGCTACCGGTTACGGGCACCTACACGGTGGCTTTCCGATTGCGCGGTGGGCAACTGGAGAAATATTCGGAGTTTCCGGAGCTGGAGGGCTTTAAAAAAGCAGGCAAAACCCGCACGACCACGACGACGCTGGTACTAGGCCAGCCATTCAGCGACCTAACCATCACCCAGAAATACGCGCCGTACGGCGAGGGCGACATCGCTATTAAACCGTTTCAGATGACGGTGAACGGCGTGGTGCTGCGCGCCAAAGCCGCTACCGTGCACGTGGGCCCGGCTCCGCCGCCCAATCCCGGCACCCTGACCAAGCCCGCCAACCCCACGGCCCCGCTGCAGGCCGTGGGCGACCTCGACAAGATGTTTGGCAAGCCCAAGCCGGCGCTGTACCAGGAGGTGCCCGACCACGCGTTTCTGGCCGTGCTGGCCGACCAGCCCCGGGTGTACCAGGGCCAGGGCGTGCGCGTGGGGCTGTACTTCTACCTCAAGCCCGAAGACCAGGCCCTGTTGTCGTTTCATGATTTTGACGACCAGCTGCCGCCGTTGCTGCACGAGCTGCACCAAGCCACGGCCTGGCAGGAACCCGGCCCTGAGCCCAGTGTGACGCCCGACACGGTGCGCCACAAAGGCGAAAAGTACCTGCGTTTCCGGCTGGCCGAAAACCTGTACTACCCGCTCACGCCCCAGCCCCTGCGCTTCCCGCCGCTGGCGCTGACGATGATAAAATTCAAGCTGCTGAAAAAGCCCGAGCAAGGCCAGGACAACCGCCTGGCGGGCTACAAAACATATTTGTCGCCGGGCCTCACCGTACCGGTGCTGCCGCTGCCGGGTGGCCGGAGCGGTACCGTGGCCGTGGGCGACTACAAGCAGGTCGAAGCCCTGAGCACTTCGCACCCCCGCGTGGGCGAGTCGTTTACGCTGGCTTTCGGGGTGCAGGGGCAGGGCAACCTGGCGGCGGTGCTGGCCCCCACGCTTGCCACCCGCGCGGGCCTCGACGTGTATGGCCCTGAAGCGCGTGAGGAGCCGGTACCGGGCGGCGGGCGCAAGCTGTTTCGCTACCGGCTGGTGGCCCGGCGGCCCGGCCCTATTTACCTCGACAGCCTGTTGCAGCTGGTGGTATTCGACCCTACTACGAGCCGCTACGATACCCTGCGGCCCAGCCTGCACCCGGTGGTACGCGGGGCCAGTCTGCGCCCCGACCCCTTGCCTAAGCCCGCCGATGACCCATTCTACGGCCCCGCATTGGCCCGGGCCGATACCACGCTGCAGCCGCTCAACGTGTATGCCGACGTGCGGCGCTACGCCGATTGGGTGCTGCTGGCGCTGGCGGGCGTGGCCGTGTTTGGCTGGTGGCGGGCCGGGCGCGCGTAATTTTGAGGTTTCTGGTCGCTTATTTCTGGTTCAACGACCAGTTGGCAACGAGAGAACAACGACCAGTAACCGAGAATAAGAAACAAGCAACTATGTCCAACACCTTCGGCTCCCTCTTTCGCATCACCACCTTCGGCGAGTCGCACGGCGCGGGCATCGGCGTGATTATCGACGGTTGCCCGGCCGGCGTGGCCGTGGATGCGGCCCATATTCAGGCCGCGCTCGACCGGCGGCGGCCCGGGCAGAGCGACCTGACCACCCCGCGCAAAGAGGCCGATACCGTGCACATTCAGTCAGGCCTATTTGAGGGCTTTACTACGGGCACGCCCATTAGCCTGTTCATTCCCAATGCCGACCAACGCTCGGGCGACTACTCGCACATTGCCCACGCCTACCGCGCCAGCCACGCCGACTACACCTACGATGCCAAGTACGGCCGGCGCGACTACCGCGGCGGCGGCCGCAGCTCGGCCCGCGAAAC
>NZ_BAAGZM010000048.1:0-14195 GCF_054778495.1 Hymenobacter agri | reverse complement strand
GGGCAGGTGCGGCACCAACCATTTGGGCCGGCGCTCGCCCACCCAGCCCAGTACGTCGGCGGCCAGCTGGCGCTCGCGCGGCATGCCGTACCAGTATAGCTGTAGCAGCTCGGCCAGAGCCGTAGGGTGGGCGCAGGCGTAGTCGGTCAGCCGCCGCGTCTGACGCGCCGAGTGTTCCCTCAGTAGCTCGGTTCGGAGGTTCATGGCAGGCTATTTATTAATCCAACTTATTGACCGTACCGGCAAAAAGCAGCATGCCTTCTTGCTGGTCTATAATAGCATAGAAGAAGGGGGAATCTACTTTGACAACTACCCGGGGTAGCGGCTCCGGTGCGTAAGCGCTGCCCCCCATTGCCATAACCAGCGTAACCGCAGCGGCTTCGGTACCTTGCTCATCCACTTCGAGAAAAGTTTTGTGCATGACAGAGCTAATGATTCCACCGCCGGTTTCGCTTTGATAGCCAAGATTGGTGAAATCAGCGCCGGGCATGAAGACTTCAGCCAAGCCCATCTTGCACAGGTTTGCGGTCAGGTCGGCGTTCCATTCTACTCGGAAGCGCGGGAAAATAAGGTCCACCTCTATGGGCGGTGTTTGCTGAAAGGCCGAATACCCAGCTTGCCAGTTGGCAAAAGTTAGCCCAGCAAGAAAGGCGGGCAGGCCGCTGGGCTGGTCAGGCTGAAACACCAGCATCGAATAAGGTCGCATGAAGCTCAGGTAGGGTAGCGAAACTGCCTGCCAGCCATCACCAGCCGTATAACCAATAGTTGTGCTGACCTGATGCATGAACTCTCCCGGCTGTCCAGTACCATCTGCAAGCCGGAAAATGCCAGTGCGGGTGTCGTTTACGTCGAATTCGCTGGCCCAGCGGGCGCGGAAATAAACCGCATTGAGCAATAGCATAGCCGGCGGTACCAAATTGGCAAGCGTTGCCGGCGATACCACTGACCCGATAAGGCCTTGGGTATGTTGATGTACCCAGTCATTTACTTCACTGGCGGCAGCTGGTGAGGTAAAATCCAGCGAGGCAGCCTTTGCGTCGTACTGGGTGTGGGCATGGCGAACAAATTCCGGGGCCAAGTTGAATGGTTCGGCGGCCCACAAGCTGCTGGCAAGCGTTAGGTGGGCACCAGCTTCCGCCAAGGTCCCTTCTTCAACCCGTGATAGTTGCTGAAGCCAGCCGGCAAACGAGGTTTCCGCCCGTTCCAAGTTGGCACCAGGACCAAATAACACTTCACCTAACGCGGTTCTCGTTTTGCCATCTGCCCCTGAAATAAGCAGTGCCAGGGCTGCAACAATTCCGAGCGGTGAGAGGGCAACATTACCAGAAGCATCTGCGGCAGCAAGCTGCACCAACTCTAAACCAACGCGAATCTGGGCCGACGTCGCCGCAGAAGTTTGAAAAATAGTAAAGGACGACATAGCGCAGGCCAATAAAGAGCCTGCCAAGATAGAAAGAATGCCTACTGTGTCTTCACCGTCGCGCCCAGCTCCGTGAGCAAGGCGAAGAGGCCCACGTAGGTGCGGTTGAGGTAGATGAAATGCTCGGAGCCGCGGGGCTCGCGCTGCTTTCGCAGCTCGGGGTCGGCCATCAGGTCGTCGCCGAGGGCGTAGAGGGCGGCCATGTAGGCCGGGTCGCCGAAGTCGAAAGTGGCTTGGCGGAAGGGGCGGCCTACGAGCTCCAGCGAGGATTGCATGGTGCGCAGGTAAAGGGCGCGTAGGGCCGGGGCATCGGTAGACCGGAGCACGCCGGCCTGGGTGAGCAACTCGGCGAGGCGGACTTCGCTGGCAATGGTTTCGGGCGCCAACAGGTCGTTAAACAGCTGGTATACATCGGACGGCACGTTTTTCACGCAGCCGAAATCGAGTACGCCGAGGGTGCCGCCGTCTTCGGCGCGCATCAGGAAATTGCCGGGGTGCGGGTCGGCGTGCAGCTGGTGCAGGGTGTTGAACTGGAACTGGTAGAAATCCCACAGCGCCTGGCCAATCTGGTTGCGCACTTCCTGCATGGGGTTGGTGGCCAGAAACTCCTTGAGGTGCTGGCCGGGAAGCCATTCCATGGTCAGAATGCGGGTCGTGGAAAACTCGGGGTAGTAGGCCGGAAACTGTAGGTGCGGCAGCGCCCGGCACTGGTCCGCAATTTCCTGGCCGCGCAGCAGCTCCAGCTTATAGTCGGTTTCTTCCAGCAGCCGGGTTTCCACTTCCTCCAGGTAGGGGCGCACCTGAGCTTCGTTCAGGCCCATAATGCGCAGGGCAATGGGCTTCACCAGCCGGATATCGGACTTGATGCTGTCGGCCACGCCGGGGTATTGCACCTTCACGGCCAGCTCTTTGCCATCCTTGCGGGCTAGGTGAACCTGCCCGATGCTGGCCGCCTGCCGCGCTTCGGGCTCAAACGCATCAAACAGCTGATACGGCGACTTGCCAAACGCATCCCGAAACGCCTTCACCACCAGCGGGCCCGAGAGCGGCGGGGTCGAATACTGCGCCTGGGCAAACTGCTCGGCGTAGGCCGTGGGCAGCATATTCTTCTCCATCGCCAGCATCTGGGCCACTTTCAGCACCGAGCCCTTCATCTCGCTCAGCGTGCCGTAGAGCTCGGCGGCGTTGGCGGCGTGCAGGTCCTCGGTGGTCGATTCCGCGCCCACCGCCTTTTTAGCGTAGTGCTTAATGTAGTTGGTGCCCACGTTGAAGCCGGTTTTGGCAAAGCGGGCGGCGCGGGCCACCTTGGTCGTGGGCAGCGAGGTTTGGGGTTCGTCGGACATAAGCAGTAGGGGCGGGGCTTGCCCCCGCCCGAATCGTCGGGTGTTTGTCGTTGAGCGAGTTCGTTCAACGATTCGGGCGGGGGCAAGCCCCGCCCCTACAACTATTTCCGCACCAGGAACCGCACGAAATCCACGGCCGAATCGAGCGTGTTGCGGCCCACGAGGTCGAAGCTCAGCGTCACAGCTTTTTCTATGGCGGCGTCGGTCCGCTCAAAATTCACGGTGTCGTCTTTGGCGAAAAAGCCAAGCACGAACAGCGCCTGCTGCCAGAAGAAGCGCGGATAGCCGTCCTGCACCAGCGGACGGTTGGCGATTTCGCCGCTCACGCGCCCGTCGGCCAGCAGGTCGGTGACGAAGTGCTCGAAGTCCTGCCGGAAATCGTCGAGCACCCGCGGCGTGAGGGCCGGCATGCGGTGCAGCGAGCGGCGCAGGCTCATCAACGCATACGAGCGGTTGTTTTTCAGAATTTCGAGCAGCGTGTAGTAAAAGGCCAGCAGCTTTTCGCGGCTGCCGTAGCTTTCCCACACGGGTTCGGCCGCGGCCGTTTCGCGCGCCTGCCGGCCGAAATCAGCCCAGATTTCGCGGTCGATGGCCTCAAAATTCGGGTAGTGCTGGTAGAACTCGGCCTCGGACCCGCCCAGCTGTTGCGTGAGCTTGAATACCGATTGCGGCGGGTGGCCTTCGTTGAGCACGAAGTCGAGATAGGCTTGTTTGATGCGGTCCTTTTCCATGTTGATATAACCGGTTAAAAGGGTAGGAGGTTCGGACGAAAAACCTCACTCCCCGGCCCCCTGTCCACAGGGAGAGGGGGGGAGCCTGACGATTGGAGGCGTCTACGCCGCCGTGGCTCCCCTCTGCCTGTGAGAGGGGCCGGGGTGAGGTTACGCGTCCCGCGCCGCCCAAATGGCCTCCACGGCCCGGTCGCGGGCAAATTTGTGCTCTACGATGGGCTTGGGATATTCCGCTGTGCCTACTTCCGGCACCCATTGCTTGATGTATTTCATCTCGGGGTCGACTTGCGCCTGCTGGCTGTCGGGGCTGTACACCCGGAACCAGGGAGCCGAGATGGCGCCGGTGCCAGCCATCCACTGCCAGTTGCCCACGTTGTTGGCCATGTCGTAGTCGAGCAGCTTGTCGGCGAAATACTTCTCACCCCAACGCCAGTCGATGAACAGGTGCTTGGTGAGGAAGCCGGCGACGGTCATGCGCACGCGGTTGGGCAGGTAGCCGGTTTCGTTGAGCTGGCGCATGCCGGCATCGACGAGCAGGTAGCCGGTACGGCCCTCGCACCAAGCCTTGAACTCGTCCTCGTTGTTGCGGTAGGGGATATGCCGCATCTTGGGGTCGTAGCTTTCGTGGGCCGTGTTGGGGAAATGCCAAAGCAGCATCATGAAGAAGTCGCGCCAAATGATTTCGGCCAGCAGCTTCTGATTCAGTTCTTTGGCCTGGCGCATTACCTCGCGCACGCTCAGCGTGCCGAAGCGCAGGTTCAGCGACTCGCGGGTGGTGCCGCCGTCGGGCTCGGCGGGTGTGTTGCGGGTTTTGTGGTAGTTGCGCACGATGCGCTCAGCCGGCAGCTTCACGGGCGGAAAATATTGCTCTTTGCGCTCAAAACCCATGCTCTTGAGCGTGGGCCGGGCACCGGCTTTCTCTTTAGAAATGTGGTGCAGGTGCTCTTTTTTGAACAGCTTTTTGGAATCGGCGGGCTCCAGCAGCTCATCGGTTAGCTTCGCCGTGTACGCTTTCAGGTAAGCGCCAAACACCTTGGGCACCGTGCCCGATTTGGTCATAATCTCGTCTTTCGCGAAGATGACCTGGTCTTTGTAGGTGTGGAACTCCACGTCATGCTTCTTCAGCAGCTTTGCCACGGCCGTGTCGCGCTCGGTGGCGTAGGGCTCATAGTCCTCGTTGGTGTACACCGCCGCCACGTCAAAGTCATTAATCAGCTGCTCCAGCACCTTCAGCGGCTCGCCGTAGCGGGCCAGGAAGCTGCCGCCGGCCTTTTCCGTTTCGGCCGCCAGCCGCTCTACCTCATCGTAAATGAACGTGAGCCGGGCGTCGGCCTTGTCGGGCAGGTGGTCGAGGATTTTCTGGTCGTAGATGAACAGTGGCAGCACCGGCAGGCCACTGGCCAGTGCCGCCGCCAAGCCCACGTTGTCGTGAATGCGCATGTCGCGCCGGTGCCAGAAGAGGCAGATTTTCATGTTGTTTCTGTTATATGTCGGCCGGCGAAACCTCAGCCCCTGACCCCCTCTCCGCGGGAGAGGGGGCCGGGGGGTGAGGTTACCCGTCCGCGCGTTACTTCAGTTTTCCCATGCCGCCGTCCACGGCCATCACCTGCCCGGTCACGAACGAGCTGTGGTCCGACAGCAGGAAGGAGGCGGTATAGGCCAAGTCCTCAGGCTGACCGATGCGCTGCAGCGGGTGGCGCTTGCCGCCGGCCTCTACTTTCTCGGGCGAGTTGAGCAGGGCCGCGGCCAGGGGCGTGTTGGTGAGCGAGGGCGCGATGCAGTTCACGCGCACGCCGCTGGCGGCGTACTCGGCAGCGAGGGCGCGGGTAAGGCCCTCCACGGCAGCCTTGGCCGTGGCAATACTGGCGTGGAAGCTCATGCCCGTATCGGCCGCCACCGTGCTGAACAGCACCACTGAGGCCGTGCCCTCGGCCTTTTTCAGGCGCTTGATGGTGGCCTGCAGCACGCGTACCGCGCCCAGCACGTTCAGGTCGAAATCGGCGGCAAAATCGGCCACCGGAATGCGCTCGAAGGGCCGCAGCTTGATGCTGCCGGGGCAGTATACCACGCCGTGTAGCACCTCGGGCAGGGCGTCGAACGTGGTGCCGGCTTCCTGAGTGGCGTCGTAGTCGAAGTGGGTGGTGTTCAGGGCGGCCAGCTCTTGCGAGCGGTGGCGTGAGGCCGTGAACAGCTTGGCGCCCAGCCCGCTGAGCAAGGTAGCGGTAGCCAGCCCGATGCCGGAAGAAGCGCCGATGATGAGAATGTTTTTGTCGGAAAACTGCATGAGCCGCGAAAGATGAGTAAGCGTTGAGCTAACCCGCAGTCCGCACGCTTGTTTGCCAGCGGCTTGAACAGAATTACGGCATTGCTTGCCGCCGCCAAGGGGCGCTGGCTGCCCGCAGCAGGCTCTCAGGGGCTTAGCCAGGAAACAATTTGATAACACAGGGCCATTTCGACTGGCTAACTGCGGATTGTGGTAAGTGCAAACGTTTGTTCTCAAAATTGCCCGGCGTTTGGCGTAGTTTCGCCGTATCCGCGCCTATCATCCCACTGATTCTATGAACATAACTAAACTCCTCGTCGCCAACCGTGGCGAAATTGCTATTCGCGTGATGCGCGCCGCCACTGAGCTCAATATTCCGACGGTGGCCGTGTACACCTACGAAGACCGGTACTCCCAGCACCGCTACAAGGCCGACGAAGCCTACCAGATTGGCCGCGACGATGAGCCCCTCAAGCCCTACCTCGACATCGAGGCCATCATTCGGGTAGCCAAGGAGAACGGGGCCAACGGCATTCACCCCGGCTACGGCTTCCTGAGCGAAAACGCCACGCTCTCGCGCCGCTGCGCCGAGGAGGGGATTGTGTTCGTGGGCCCGCGCCCCGAGGTGATGGAAGCCCTCGGCGACAAGGTGCGCGCCAAGGAAGTGGCTCAGCAGTGCCAGGTGCCCCAAATCGAAAGCAGCGAAGCCGAATTGGTCGATTTTGAAACCGCCAAAGCCGAGGCCCAGCGCATCGGCTACCCGGTGATGCTGAAGGCGGCGGCCGGCGGCGGCGGGCGCGGCATGCGCATCATCCGCGACGATGAGCAGCTGGAGAAAGGCTTTTTCGAGGCGCGGAACGAGGCCCTGAATGCCTTCGGCGACGACACGGTATTTCTGGAGAAATTCGTGGAGCGCCCCAAGCACATTGAGATTCAGCTGGTTGGCGACCACCACGGCCACCTCGTGCACCTCTACGAGCGCGACTGCTCGGTACAGCGCCGCTTCCAGAAGGTGGTGGAAGTGGCCCCGGCCATGAACCTGCCCGACCACCAGCGCCACCTATTGTATGAATACGCCCTGCGCATCGGCCGGGCCGTGGGCTACGACAACGTGGGCACCGTGGAATTCCTGGTGAACCCTGAGCAGGACCGCATCTATTTCATCGAAGTGAACCCCCGCATTCAGGTGGAACACACGGTGACCGAGATGATTACGGGCATCGACCTGATTAAAACCCAGATTTACATTGCCGCCGATTACAAGCTCAGCGACCCCGAAATCGGCCTCGGCCCCGACGTGGTGCCGCTGCGCGCCGGCTTCGCGGTGCAGTGCCGCGTAACCACCGAAAACCCTGAAAACGAGTTCAAGCCTGACTACGGCACCATTGTGGCCTACCGCTCGGCCGGCGGCTTCGGCATCCGGCTCGACGAAGGCTCGGTGTACCAGGGCGCGGTGGTGTCGCCGTTCTTCGACTCGATGCTGGTCAAGATTTCGGCCCACGCGCCCACGCTGCACGGCGCGGCCCAGAAAATGCTGCGCGCGCTCGACGAATTCCGCATTCGCGGGGTGAAGACGAACATCCCATTCCTGAAGAATATCGTGGGCAGCGAGGAGTTTCAGACCGGCCGCGCCACCGTCGATTTCATCAAGGAGCGGCCCGAGCTGTTCCAGTTTGAAAGCCGGAAAGACCGCGCCACGCGCCTGCTCAGCTTCATCGGCGAAACGGTGGTGAACGGCAACCCCGACGTGAAAAACCTACTCGACCCGCGCGCCAACCCGCGCCGTCCGCACCTGCCCGAAGTCGACCTGGCGGCGGTGTGGAACCTGCACAACGGCCCCAAACCCAAAGGCAAAAAAGCCGCGCCCGCGCCGGCTATGAGTGATTTCGTGCCCGGTACCAAGCAGAAACTCGACGAGCTGGGCCCCGAGAAGTTCGCCGAGTGGCTGCGTGCTGAGCCGCTGGTGCACTACACCGACACCACCCTGCGCGACGCCCACCAGAGCCTGCTCGCCACCCGCATGCGCACCTGGGACATGCTGAAAGTGGCGAAATCGTACGCCCAGATGCACCCGCAAACCTTCAGCCTGGAAGTGTGGGGCGGCGCGACCTTCGACGTGGCCCTGCGCTTCCTGCACGAAGACCCCTGGGAGCGTCTGGCCAAGCTGCGCGAGGCCATCCCGAATATCCTGCTGCAAATGCTCATCCGCGGGGCCAACGGTGTGGGCTACAAGGCCTATCCCGACAACCTGACCGAGCGGTTTGTGCAGCAGGCGGCCGAAACCGGCATCGACGTGTTCCGCATTTTCGACTCGCTGAACTGGATGAAGGGCATGGAGGCCTGCATCGGCTTCGTGCGCAATAAAACTACCCGCCTGGCCGAGGCCAGCATCTGCTACACCGGCGATATTCTGGACCCCAAGCGCACCAAATACACGCTGGACTATTACCTGAAGCTGGCCAAGCAGCTCGAAGACGCCGGGGCCCACATCCTCTGCATCAAGGATATGGCGGGCCTGCTCAAGCCCTATGCCGCCACTGAGCTCATCGCCGGCCTACGCGATACGGTGAAGCTGCCCATCCACCTGCATACCCACGACACGTCGTCGCTGCAGCCCGCCACCTACGCCAAGGCCGTAGAGGCCGGCGTCAACGTCATCGATGTAGCCATTGGCTCGCTTTCGGGCCTTACCTCGCAGCCCAACTTCAACTCGGTGGTGGAGATGTTCCGGGGCACGCCGCGCCACCGCGAGTTCGACCAGCACTCGCTCAACGAGTTCAGCAACTACTGGGAGGCCGTGCGTGAGATGTATTACCCCTTCGAGTCGGGCCTGAAAGCGGGCACGTCGGAGGTATTTCAGCACGAGATTCCGGGCGGGCAGTACTCCAACCTGCGCCCGCAGGCGGCCTCGCTGGGCTTGCTCGACAAGTTTGAGGAAGTGAAGCAGCGCTTCGCCGACGTGAACACCATGTTTGGCGACATCGTGAAGGTAACGCCCAGCTCGAAAGTGGTAGGCGACATGGCCCTGTTCATGGTGAGCAACAACCTCACGCCCGCCGATGTAATGGAAAAAGGGGAGGGGCTGAACTTCCCCGAGTCCGTCCGCGAGCTGTTCCGCGGCGACATTGGGCAGCCCGAGGGCGGCTGGCCCGCCGAGCTGCAGAAGCTGATTCTGAAGAACGAAGCGCCCTTCACCGACCGGCCCAACGAACACCTCGCGCCGATTGATTTCGATAAGGAGTGGCCCGCGTTTCAGGAGAAATACCCCAACGCCAAGTTCACCGATTTGCTGTCGTCGCTGCTCTATCCGAAGGTGTTCGATGAGTACTGGTCGTTCCGCCAGCAGTTCGGCAACGTGAGCAAGGTGCCCACGTCGGTGTTCTTCTACGGCTTGAAATCAGGGCAGGAAACCATCATCGAAATTGCTCAGGGCAAGTCGGTTATCGTGCGCCTGGAGTCGGTGGGCAACATCAACGAGGAAGGCTGCCGCACCATCTTCTTCACCCTGAACGGCCAGACCCGCAACGTGCAGGTGCGCGACCAGGCGGTGGCCGTTACCAAAATCAGCAACGCCAAAGTCGACAAAGCCAACCCGCGCCAGCTGGGCGCGCCGCTGCAGGGCATGCTCAGCAAGGTGCTGGTGAAGCCCGGCCAGGCCGCGCCGAAAAACACCCCGCTCTTCGTCATCGAGGCCATGAAGATGGAAACCACCATCACCGCTCCGCAAGACCTGACCGTGGCCGACGTGGTGCTGCCCGAAGGCACCCGCGTTTCGGCCGACGACTTGGTGCTGACGCTGAGCTAACAGGTGAATGTAGAGACGCATATTTGCGTTTCGTCGTATGCGCCGCTTCCACTGCATCGGCCAACGACGAAGCGCAAATATGCGTCTCTACATTCGCCATCAACCCAATCTGACTCTTCACAAGTAATGAGAAACGTCCTTCTCGCTGCCACCCTGCTGGCCACTCTGCCGGCTGCGGCCCAGAAAAAAGCCGCCAAGCCCGCCCCGAAAGCCACCACGGTATCGGCCGCTACGGTTACGCGCGTCATTCAGACCCTGGCCGCCGACGACATGCAGGGCCGCGGCACCGGTAAGCCCGGCGGCCTCAAGGCGGCGCAGTTCCTGGCCGCCGAGTTCAAGCGCATCGGCCTCAAACCCTTGCCCGGCCAGACCGACTTTGAGCAGACCCTGACCGTGTACCAGGGCCTTACCAGCCCGGTGGCGGCCGTTATCAATGGCCAAACTCAGGCGCCGCTGCAAACGCTGGCTATTTCGGGCGAAGCCACGCTACGTTGGACCAGCGAAGACGCCCAGCCGCCGGCCATCGTCACCATCGGCCCCGAGCCCACCGAGCGGCGCAAGCTGTTTTCCTACCTGCGTCCCACCGCCAACACGCTGGTTTTCGTGGATACCGCCCAAGTGAAAGCCTTCCGCCAGCTGGCCAGCTATGTGGCCAAAGGCACCCTGGGCGCCGAGCCGCCCAAGCCGTTTTCCACGGTATTCATCCTCGGCCCGAAACCGGCCACGCTCAGCTACCGCATCAGCGCCAGCAGCGTGCTCGAGCCGGTGCAGCTGCGTAACGTGGTAGGCATGCTGCCCGGCCGCGACCCCAAGCGGACTAAAGAAAACGTAGTGTTCTCGGGCCACTACGACCACCTAGGCTACCTCAAACCGGTAGCCGGCGACTCCATCGCCAACGGGGCCGACGACGACGCCAGCGGCACTACGGCCGTGGTAGCGTTGGCCGAATATTTCAAAAAGCGCAACGACAACGCCCGTCCGCTCATCTTCGTGGCCTTTGCGGCCGAGGAAGTGGGCGGCTTCGGCTCGCAGTTCTTCTCGAAGCAGCTCGACCCGCAGCAGGTGGTGGCCATGTTCAATATCGAGATGATTGGCAAAGAGGCTAAGTTTGGCCCCAACACCGCCTTCATCACCGGCTACGAGCGGTCGGATTTCGGCAAGCTGCTGCAAACCAACCTGACGGGCAGCAAATTCAAGTTTGAGCCCGACCCATATCCCGAGCAAAACCTGTTCTACCGCTCCGACAACGCCACCCTAGCCCGCCTCGGCGTGCCGGCCCACACCATCAGTACCGACCAGATTCCGACCGACGGGCTCTATCATTCGGTTGATGATGAAGTGGAAAGCCTCAACCTAACCAACATGACGGCCGTCATTCAGGCCATCGCCCAAAGTGCCAGCGGCATCGTGAGCGGCAAGCAAACCCCTTCGCGCATCCCCCCGCTGACGGACGACCGGAACTAATGGTTCACCGAACGATGTGAATGGCCGTCATGCTTCGACAAGCTCAGCATGACGGCCGTTTTCGTTAAAGGTAAACTACTCAACTACTTCAAATAAACTGCCTCCAATCGGGCCACGGCCGCGCCGCTGGCATCAAGCACGCGCAGCGTGTCGCCGCTGATTTCATAGCTGTTGGCCTTGCCCAGTGCGCGGGTGAAGTCGTTTTCCGTATCGATGGCCGGGCAACTCATACGCGTGCTCATCAGCGGGCTGAACTTCAGCTCGCTCTCGGTTTCGCTGAAAAAGCTGCCGCGGAAGCGGTTGCAGCTGCCATTGCCCTCGGCTGTGCCATCGGCGCGGAGCAGTAGGTAGGCCTCGCGGGTGTTGGCGGGCACCGAAACGGGCTTGCCGGCCAGCTGCCGCAGCACCCAGCGGGTTTCTCGCAACGGCGCATTGGGCGTGCGCGACGCGGGTGGGATAGAAGCGGCGGCCGTTTCCTGGGCGGGGCGGGTGTTGCAGCCGGCGGCCAGCACGGCCAGAATCAGCAGGGAAAAACGCATGGCAAATACAATTGGAAGGTTTTTCAAACGCGAAAAGCCTGCGTGATTACGCAGGCTTTTGCTGAATGTTGGTACGGCTAGGGTTGAGCTTACGCTACTGGCCGATTTTGAATGTGAGGCCGCCGCCCACGGTAGTAGTGCCAGCGGCCGCGCCACCGAGCAGGCGGCCAGCCGTCACGTCGAGGCGCACGGCGGGCACGGGCCGGAAATACAGGCCGGTGGTGGCGCCAGTGCTGAGCGCGTCGCGGCCGTAGCCATAAGCTTCCACGAAAAAACCGGTTTTGTTGCTGATGGGGCCATTCAGGGCCAGCGAGCCGAGGAACTGGCCCTTCTTCAAATCCTGCACCTGCAGGCCGGGCTGGGTGAAGCCGAAGTTGCCCTCAAGGCCGTAGCGCTCGCCAATTTGCTCGCTCACGAGCAGGCGGCCCGACGGGGCCCAGCCTTGCTGCCGCAGGCCCGGGCTACCCGAATTCGGGATGGCCGACTCGGCCAGAATAGCTACCTGCGTGCGGGTGTTGTAGTTGGGCGAAAGCATGAACTTGGCACCCACCACGGCCGGGGCCCAGCCGCTGGCCGCCACGGGCCCGGCCTCGGTGAGGCGGGTGGGGCCGTTGTGGTAGTAAGGCTGGCTCACGCGCAGCTCCATGCTGTTGAAAAAGCCGATGCGCAGGGTGGCGTTGCTCAGGCTCTGGGCAAAATCGGGGCCGCCCGAGCGGCGCTGGAAGCCGGTTTCGAGCTGGAAGCGGCCGGGCTGCAGCACCTGCGCGGTGATGGTTTGCCCAGGGCGGTCGGCGCGGATGTTGCGAACGAACGGTGCGTCAGCGTTGGGGTTGTTTTCTTCAGCCGTGTTCTGGGCCAGGGTGAGGCCGGGGCTGCCCAAAAGGGCGGCGGCGGCCAGCAGAGTGGTCTTTCGCATGCCAAAAAAACCGGCCCACCTACGGCATCGTTCAGAATAGGTTGCGAATGCCCGAATTTTATACGTTTATCTTTGTGCTGAAAATCTGGCAATTCGGCCGAATAGCTGCCTTCGGCGGGCACCTATTTGTTGGGTTGGCACGTACAAGCCGCATGTTGCACTTTCGTACTTTTCTGGGCTTTTTGCTGCCGCTGTGCCTGTTTGGTGCCACCGCGGGGGCGCAGGCTACACTGCCGCTCTACACCGGCACCATTCCCGATTCCAAGCCCAGCCAGGTGCGCGAAACCAGCGTGACGGAATCGGGCAACCGCGTGCGGATTTCCAACGTGGTGCAGCCCACGCTCACGGTGTTCACGCCCGCGCCGGGCACGGCCAATGGCACGGCGGTCATCATTTGCCCCGGCGGCGGCTACGCCCGCTTGTCCATCGACAGCGAGGGCTACGATGTAGCTAAGCGCCTGAATGAAATGGGCATCACGGCCTTTGTGCTGAAATACCGCCTGCCCAACGACCAAAGCCAGCCCGACAAATCCATCGCGCCGTTGCTCGATGCCCAGCAGGCCCTGCGCCTGGTGCGCCAGCAAGCGGCCAAGTACAGCCTCAACCCCGAGCGCATTGGGCTGATGGGCTTTTCGGCCGGTGGCCACTTGGCGGCGTGGGCGGGCACCCGCTTCGCCCAGCCCGTGGGCGACAACCCCGGCCCCGAGTCGGTGCGGCCCGCGTTTCTGGTGCTGCTCTACCCGGTCATCAGCTTCAGCGACACGCTGAAGCATACCGGTTCGCGCAATAACCTGCTGGGCCCGAATCCTTCGGCCGAGCAGGTGCGGCAATATTCCAACGAGCTGCATGTTTCGGCCCAGACGCCGCCCACCTTTCTGGTGCACGCCGAAGACGATAAGACCGTGCCCGTGAGCAACAGCCTCGTGTTTTATCAGGCTTGCCTGCGCCACGGAGTGCCCGCCGAAATGCATCTTTATCCCTGCGGCGGCCACGGTTTTGGCCTGAATAATTCGACTACGCCCGACCGTTGGACCGACCGCCTGCGCAACTGGCTTGAGGCCAACGGCTGGCTAACTAAATAGATGAGAATACCCTTACCCGTTGTTGGTGTGCTGCTTGTGGGGCTGGCGCTGGCCGTGACCCTGTTTGGCTGCGAGCAAAAGGCTTACACTACCGAAAAACGGACTTCGCCGGTTTCGATGCCCATGCCGCCCGCTGCCCCGGCTGCTCCACCCGAGGCGGCGGTAGTGCCCGCGCCCCGGCCCAAAGCCCCGGCCCCCGCGCCGGTGTACCGCCCCGGCTGGGCCCCGCCAACGGTTCTCGATACGACCGTGGCCGTCAACGGCAAGCCCTTCCGCCTGCACATCGCCGCCGAAACCGACTCGACCCAGCGGCTTAAAGCCACTTATCAGCCCTACCCGGGCCACACCGAAGTGGCGCGCGGGTACCAGGGCTACTTCACCTTTGCGCTGCACGACGCGGCGGGTCAGCAGGTGTTCCGCCGCCAGCTGCGCAAAGCTGATTTTTACAAAGCTGCCGGGCAGGACATCGTGACCGAAAGCGAGGCCTACCGCCCCGAACTGCTGGCCTACAGCCCTTCCTTCGGTGCGCTGGTGTTCACCGTCGATTTCATGGTGCCCGACAGCGACGTGGGCGCGCAGGCCGTGTTGCTGCTCGACCTCGCCGGCCGGGTGCTGCGCATCAGCGACGGCCG
>NZ_BAAGZM010000047.1:0-14228 GCF_054778495.1 Hymenobacter agri | reverse complement strand
GGGCCGGGTGCTCGCCACGGCGTAGCCGGGCGGCACGCGTACGTCGAGTGTGTAGGCGAGCAGGCTGTCCTCATGGCCGGGCCGGAAGGGCACCCAGAGAGCATTGCGGCTGAACTCCAGCACGCGGGCCGTGGCAAACTTGTCCGGCAGCGTGCCGGTGTAGTCAATCGTGATGCGCCGGCGTCGGTGTTTCAGGCCCGGGTAGGCTAGCGCAATGCCCTGCATCGTATCCTGCAAGGCCGGGTAGTAGTAGGGCCGAATGGCCAGGCCGCTCAAGCGCGGGCTGCGCACGCGCCGCACCGCAAACTGCCGGTTTAGGTTGAGCAGCAGGGGGCCGAGGGCCGTGTCGGCGGGTAGCCATAGGGTGTAACGGCTCCGAAACTTCCGGTGGGCCGGGTCGGCCTCCAGGCGAATGCGGGCCCGCGGCCGGCGCTGCGCGCGCGCCGCCAAGCTGCCCAGCACCAGCAACAGGAGGAGCCAATGCTTCATGCCGCGGCTAAGCCTTCTTCAGAAACTCGGTTTTAAGCACCATCGTGCTGCCGCCGGCGCGGCCCTCAATCTCGGCGGCGCTGTTGGTAAGGCGAATGTTCTTCACTAGCGTGCCGCGCTTGAGCGTGAGCGAGGAACCCTTCACTTTGAGGTCTTTGATGAGGGTGACCGAATCGCCTTCGGCGAGCAGGGTGCCGTTGCTGTCTTTTACGTCCATTTTGTAAGGTGTCAATTTAAAATCAACGCCAAGAAGGCGGTGGCCATAAATGCATTGATGACTCTGGCCATATCCGGTGAATTTCATCCAGCAACTTTCTGCCGCCAACTGTTACCGATGATTCGTGAGAAAAGTAAATCAGGAAGCTGAATAACAAATCGGAATACATGTGTTCCAGTCCATTATAACCGAAGACACATTCATCCAATGTCAATTGCCTGACTGTACCGCCTTCTTCTATCTCGTAAAGAGTTGAGACATGAAAGGTTTCGCGCAAGACCTTTTTGACTGCATCATCAAAATGATGAAAGTACTCTTCGTCGTAAACTTCAGCAACATCGGCATCGGTAGAAGCGCGGTAGATAGGAATCCAGCCGAATGGAATTTCGCAATTCCAACGGGCATTCAATTCCAGAATTACTTCATCCTCCGACACTAGCAGATACAGTTAAAGCCGCTGATTTACCCCCGCCACGCCTTCACCGTTTCCACGAATACGCGTACGTTATCCGGATTCGTATCCGGGTACACGCCGTGGCCGAGGTTGGCGATGTGGGGGCCGCCGGCGAACTGGCGTAGCATGGCTTCGGTGGCGGCTTTCACTTGTTCGGGCGTGCCGTAGAGCGCGCAGGGGTCGAGGTTGCCTTGCAGGGTTTTGTCGCCGGCTTCGGTGCGAACCTGGCTGGGCGTTTGGTTCCAGTCGAGGCCGATGGTGCGGCAGGGCATGGCGGCGAACTCGGGCACGGCCCACCAAGCGCCTTTGGCAAACACCGTGACGGGTATCAGCGGAGCCAGCGCCTCGGTAATTTCCTGAATGTAGCGGGCCGAAAACTCGGTGTAGTGCGCGGGCGGCAGAATGCCGGCCCACGAGTCGAACACCTGCACCACCTGCGCGCCGGCCGCCACCTGGGCCTGCAGGTAGGCAATGGTGGTGGCGGTGATTTTGGCCAGCAGGCGGTGGGCCAGCACGGGCTCCTTATACAGGAAGCTGCGGGCTTTCGAGAAGGTTTTTGAGCCGTGGCCCTCAATCATATAGGCCAAAATGGTGAAGGGCGCGCCGGCGAAGCCGATGAGCGGCACGCGGCCGTTCAGGGCTTTTTTGGTGATGCGCAGGGCGTCGAGCACGTAGCCCAGGCCCTCTTCGGGGTCGGGGATGCGGAGCTTGTCGATATCCGCCGCCGATTTGATGGTGGAGGGGAACAGCGGGCCGCGGGCTTCCACCATTTCGTAGGGCAGGCCCATGGCGTCGGGCACCACCAGAATGTCGGAGAAAATGATGGCGGCATCCACGTCGAGCGCGTCGATGGGCTGAATGGTAACTTCGGCGGCCAGCTCGGGGGTTTCGACCAGCTCTTTGAAGCCGGAGAGGCGGGCGCGCAGGGCGCGGTATTCGGGCAGGATGCGGCCGGCCTGGCGCATGAGCCAAACGGGGGTGCGCTCGGTGGCTTCGCCCCGGGCGGCACGCAGGAAAAGGTCGTTTTTCAGCATAAGGAAGCGCAAAGGTACGCCGCCGGAAAGACGGGTTGGTAGAAAGTATACTAGAGAACGTCATGCTGAGCTTGTCGAAGCATCTCTCCTGCGAAAGTAAATACATCACATTGCGCGGGTGAGATGCTTCGACAAGCTCAGCATGACGTTCTCTAGCGCCCAACGATTAAGCGCTAAGTCCTTACCCCGCGCGGCGCTTTTCCTCCTCGGCCCCGCCGCTGCGGCGGCGCGAAGGCGTCAGCTTGTCGTTGCCGAAGCGGTAGCTGAAAGCCAGCGTTACGAAGCGAGTGTCGCGGCGCTGATAGAAGCGCTCCACATAGTTGTCGTAGGTGGAGGTAACGTGCACCGGCCGCGTGTAGAATAGGTCGGCCGCAGTCAGTTTCAGGCTGCCCTTACGGTCCCAAAGGCTTTTTTGTAAGCCGGCGCTTACCTCCCCGTTGGGCTGCTGCACCAAAAAGCCGTACACCTGCTGCGACTCGTAGCTGCCGTTTAGTTCGGCGCTCCAGCCCTTGCCGAAGGTGAAAGTGTGGTTCGAGGTCAACTCCACACTCACACCGCCGCGGTTGAGGTTGGTGCCGGCCAATTCGCCAGTGAAGCGGTTGTAGTACAGCACCGCGTTGTTGTAGGCTTTCCACCACTTCGTGATATCCACCGGGGCCGTGAGGGTGAGAGCGTAGTAGTGCTGCTGAAACAAGTTGCGGGTGGTCGAGAGCACCGTGCTGTCGGTTTCGGGCTGCACCACGCCAATAAGCGGGTTAGTAGTGCGGCTGTAGCTCAGGCCGAGGCTGTATTTCTGCCGAAAAGTGTGCGTCAGCTCCACGTTGTAGCTGGTTTGGGGCAGTAGGGTGGGGTTGCCACTTCCAAAGGTGGTACGGTCGATAATCTGGCGAAACGGGTTCAGCTGCCCGTAGCTGGGCCGGTCGATGCGCCGGCTTAGCGACAGGGCCAGCTCGTGGTTGTCGCTGAGCTGGCGCTTCACGGCCGCACTCGGAAACAACTGGAAGTAGTTGCGCATGAAATCCTTAAATTCTACCTCCCGGTCTTGCCGGCCTACGGCGTGGGTGTGCTCGCCGCGCAGGCCTGCCTGCAGCGTCAGCTTCGGCTGGCTGTAGTTCAAGTTAACGTAGCCCGCGTTGATGTTCTCATCGTAGCGGAAGCGGTTTGAGCGGTTCAAATCCAGTACGTTGTCCGTAAAAAACTTCAGGTCGTTATCGGCCGTCACCAAGCTGGCTTTGGCCCCCGCCTCCAGCCGCAGCCGCTTGCTGAGCGGGTGCGTGTAGTCCACTTTTGCCGACTGAATGGCCAGGCGGCCCTGCTGGTCGCTGCTGCTGGCCTGGTCGGGCTCATTCACCCGATAGGTGGTTAGCAGCTGGTTGCGGCTGCTGCGGTAGCGGGCGTAGTCCATATCGGCCGTCAGCTCCTGCGGGCCAAACTCGTTGGCGTAAGTGTGCCGGAAGTTGAGATTGGCCGCCGCGTTGTTCAAAAAGCCATTGCTGGTATTCACGGAATTATAGGTCTGCTCGGTGCCGCGCACCACGTCGCGCAGCACTGAAGAATTGGTGCCGTCGGCCGTGTTGTGGTTATTGACGCCACTGGCCACCATGCCCACCGTCGTGCGCTCCGACAGGTTGTAGTCGAGGCCGCCGCGCCAGTTGTGCGCGCGTTGGCGGTTGGGCAGGCGGTTATCCTGGTCGGTGGTGCCGGTTAGGGGCCTTTCGGTGCCGGTGGGGCGGCCGTAAAAGTCGCGGTGAATAGTAAGCAGGGCCAGTCCCGACCGGTCGGCATAGTTGTAAGAGCCGAACAGGTTCAGGTTCTTCCGGCGGTGGTTCAAGCTCAGGCCGCCGGTGTATTTGTCGTACTGGCTGCGGCCGTAGGTCAGGTTCAGGGTGCCATTGGTGCCCAGTCGCTGGTCCTTTTTTAGGTTGATGGCGATGATGCCCGCGCCGCCTTGTGCGTCGTATTTGGCCGGCGGGTTCGTTATCAGCTCAATGCTCTTCAATTGGTCGGCGGGCAGGGCGCGGAGGTAGTCGGCCAGCTCGGTGCCGGTCATGGGCTGGCGCTTGCCGTCGATGAGCACCAGTACGCCCTGGCGGCCGCGCAGGGCCAGGTTGTCGCTGCCATCCACGGTCACGCCCGGCGCACGGCGCAGCACATCGAGCGAGGTGTTGCCGGCTGCCAGCGTCGAGCCTTCCACGTTCACGATGGTGCGGTCGGCCTCGCGCTCATACAGTGGCTTCTGGCCCAGCACCGTCACTTCCTTGAGCTGGGTGGCGGCGCTGGTGGCGAGCTGCATGGTGGGCAGCTCCATGGTTTGGCCCGCCACGGCAAACGGCTGGCTCCAGCGCCGCTCAAACCCCACCTGCGCCGCCGACACCAGGTAGCGCCCCGCCGCGGCCCGCTCAAATAAGAATGCCCCACGGGCATCGCTGAATTCGGTTTTCACCACGGCCGAGTCGGTGGCGCGGTGCAGGGTCACGGTGGCAAATTCGACGGGGCTGTTGCCAGCACTCTGCACGGTACCGCGCACGTCGGTGCTGGCTTGGGCATGGGCGGCCGGTCGGGCCAGCAGGGCCAGCGTGGTGGTGAGCAGGCCAATAGTGGCCATGGGGCTGAAAGCACATTTCATCATCGGAGCAGATTGGAGGTGAAAAGAGAAAGCAGAATGAGCATGAAGTCGGAATGCGAGACAAAGATTATGATGTATCATAAAGGTTGCATTGAGCTGGCAATACCGCCCGAAGCAGCGGTACGTTACTCATCCCCGAAAAATATTATTCAGCCCCCGGGGTGCAATTGCCGGCAATGCGCTCCAGAACTTGCTGGAGCAGCGTCAGGTCGGTGGCCGATACGCCCGCCAGCGCCCGGGCTCGGTTACTCAGCACCAAGGGCTGCACGGCGGCCAGCATGCGATGGCCGGCTTCGCTCACGCGCAGCCTGGCGCGGCGGCCGTCGTGGGGTAGGGGCACAGTCGAGAGCAAGCCCCGCTTGATGAGCAGGCCCAGCATGCGCGCCACCGAGGCCTGGTCCTTAAATACCCGCTCCGCGATTTCGTGCTGCGTAAGGTCGTCGTGCTCGAGCAGCACTTGTAGCACCAGCCACTGGTCGATGGTGATATCCAGCCCGGCCCGGTCGATATTGGCCTGAGCCATGCGCCGGTAGCTGCGAATAGCCTTGTCGAGCGAGTAGAAAATGACGGAATCGAGCATGGGCCGGTAAAGGTAGCGACGAGCTTACCGCGTGAGCCCCGGAAACAGCACGCCGATGGCCGACGCCAGAAAGTTGACCCCGATGGCCAGCGTGATGAAACCCATGATGCGCGACATGGCCGCCATGCCCGGCTTGCCGAGCACGCGGGTGAGGCGCAGCGAGAAAATGAGCACGATGAAAGCCGCCAGCGCCACCAGCGCGAAGCCGGCCACGGTCATGGCTTTATCAATATAAGTGGGGCGGATGAGGCCGATGCAAATGGCCATCGAGCCCGGGCCCGAGAGCATGGGCATGGCCAGCGGCGTGAAGCTGATGTCGTCTTTCTGCTTGCTTTCTTCGAGGGCTTCGGGGCCCACGCGGTCGCGGTTGGCACCGGGCGTGAGCAGGTCGAAGGCCGAGCGCATGAGCAGGATGCCGCCGGCAATGCGCAGGTGCTGAATGTTGATGCCGAAGAAGTTGAGGATGTACTGCCCGCCGAAAAACGCCACGCTCAGCACGGCCACCATGTAGATGCAGGCCCGCAGGGCGGTGCGGGCGCGCTCCGAGGCCCGGTCGTCGGCCGTGAGGGTGAGAAAAACCGGCATCGCCCCAAATGGGTTGACGATGGAAAACAGGGTGGTGAAGGTGAGAAGCAGAATTTCCATGGGGCGTAAAGGTAAGCGCCGGAGCGAACCGAAGGGAAATGCCCTATTTTGCGCGGCCTTGCGGCCACAATGCCTCCCGCACGGCCTATTCCTGAATTAATCCGCGCTTCGATTTCATGTTTCCTGATTCTCCTGCTTCTGCCGCCGCCAGCGGCCCGGCCGACGACCGGCCCACCACCGAAACCCCCCTCGTGGGCATCATCATGGGTTCGAAGTCGGACCTGAAAATCATGTCGGCCGCCGCCGATTTGCTCCGGCAGTTCAACATTGCCTACGAAATCACGCTCGTGTCGCCGCACCGCACGCCGCACCGCATGGTGGAATATGCCGAAAGCGCCCGCAAGCGCGGCCTGCGCGTGCTCATCGCCGGTGGGGGCGGGGCGGCGCACCTGCCGGGCATGGTGGCGGCCTTCACCACGCTGCCCGTTATCGGGGTGCCCATCAACAGCACGCTGTCCATTCAGGGGCTCGATTCCATTCTGAGCATGATTCAGATGCCGGCCGGCACGCCCGTGGCCACCGTGGGCCTCGACAACGCCACCAATGCCGCCGTGCTGGCCACCCAGATGCTGGCCATCAACAACGCCCGCCTCACCGATGCGCTGGAGAAATACCGCACCACGCTCAAAGACCGGGTGATGCGCACGATTGAAGAACTGCGTAAAGGCGGTTTTCAGGACGACCTGTAAGCTCATTATCCGGAGCCGCTGCCAGCGTGCAGCGTCGCCCCGATGGTCGGTTCTGCTTTCCTTATTCCCACCCTGCTGCTATTCATGCCCACGTTTCTTACTGTACTATTGACGGCCGGCCAGTGGGCCGTCTGGCTCGTTGGGGGCATCGCCTTGCTAGCCACGTTGCTACCACTGCTGCGCCACACCGCGTGGTGGATACGCGTGTGCGACTTTCCGCGCCTCCAGATTGTGCTGGCCCTGGTGCTCACGCTGCTGGCGGGGCTGGGCCTGGGGGCGGCCAGCGCCGGCCGCTGGCAGCAGGGGTTTCTGCTGGCGCTGGCAGTGGCTGCCGTGTACCAGGTGCGGCGCATTGTGCCCTACACGCGACTGGTAAGCAAAGACGTGGCCGATAGTACCCGCACCCACCACCCCGACGCCGAATTCAGCCTCACGGTGATGAACGTGCTGCAATACAACCGCCAAGGCCAGCTCGCGCTGGACACGGTGCGCGCCGCCGACCCCGACGTCATCATGGCCGTTGAAACCGACGAGTGGTGGCACCAGCAACTAAAGCCGCTCGAAGAAACCCACCCCTACACCTGCCACGAGCCTCTCGACAACACCTACGGCCTGCTGTTTTTCTCGCGCCTGCCGCTGAAGTCCTGCCAGATTAAGTACCTGCTCGACGACGACATTCCCTCGCTGCACACCCACGTGCAGCTGCCCGATGGCCAAACCTGGGTGCGCCTCTACGGCCTGCACCCCAAGCCGCCCGCGCCCCAGGAATCGAAAACCAGCACCCGGCGCGATGCCGAGCTGCTGCTGGTGGGCAAGGAAGTAGACCGCCGCGACGAGCCCACTATTGTGTTCGGTGATATGAACGACGTGGCCTGGTCGCACACCTCCGAGCTGTTCCGGCGGGTGTCGGGGCTGCTCGACCCGCGCGTGGGCCGGGGCCTGATGCCCACCTTCCACGCCGACTACCGGCTGCTGCGCTGGCCGCTCGACCATATTTTCGTGTCGCCGCATTTTCAGGTGGTCGATATGCGCCGGCTGCCGCACGTCGGTTCCGACCATTTCCCCATTTTTGTGCGTCTCAGCTACGAGCCCCGGCACAAAGCCGTACAGGAAGCCAACGCCGAGCAAGCCGACGCGGCCGACCGCGCCGAAGCCGACGAAAAAATTGCCGAAGGCTTTGCCGAAGAATCGGAAGAGGAGCTGGAAACCAAAACGAGCAGCTAAGCTGAGAGTAGCGGCCAACAAAAAAGCCGCCCGGCAGGGGCGGCTTTTTTGTTGGCCAGTAGCGGGCTATTTGGCCGCGGTGGCTTTTTTCTTGGTCACCAATTCGACGGGCATAAAATCAGTGGCCGGCACCTGGCGGCCGTTGGCGCCCACGTACTGCGGGCGAAGCTGCACCACGAGGCGGCGGTTGGCGGCCGTGAAATCGGTGAGGCCGGCGGCGAAGGCGGCGGGCGTGCTGCCGGCCAGCTGCTCGGGCTTCACGTTGAGGTCGACGGTGATGGGTAGCGTTTCGATGGCGCTGGCTTCGAGCTGCATGCCCGTGCCGGTGGTGCCGGCAGTGAGCTCCTTGCCATCGAGCAGTAGCTTGTAATCGAGCTGCTTCAGCTGCACGCTGGTAGCGGTGGGGTTTTTGGCATACACGCGCATGACGAGGTGCAGCGGCAGGTTGCCCGAGGCCAGCGCGGTTTGCAGCTTGGCTTGCTGCGGCGATTCGAGGTCGCTGGCCTGGCGCACAAACAGAATGTCCTGGCCGCCGAGCTTGGCTTCGTCCACGAAGTTGAGGCGGTATTGCATCAGGGAGTAGGCCTCATTTTCGAGGGCTTCGGTCGAGACATTTTTGCCCGAGGGCTTGTCTTTCACTTGCTCGCTCACGCTGCAAGCGTTGGCGGCGATGAGCAGGGCGCCCAAAGCCAGGGCGCGGGCGGGAAACCGGAGAGAAGAAACTTTCATAAAAAGAGAATCGGAAAATCGAAGCGGCAAACGGCCGGCAAAATTACGCAGTGCCTTGCGCGTGCTTACGCGAATGCTGCGCCAATGGCTGCAAAGGTAGTCCCGCTACTGCGGCAGTACCCACACGCGCAGGGCAATCCAGAAAATGAAAGCAGAAACTCCCAGCGTCAGGATACGCAGGCCATGCACCCGGTCTTGGGCTGTGTGAGCGTATATCTGCCGGCCATCACCCAGCGTTTTCCTGCTGTTATACAGATTCCAGCCGATGATGATGGACAAGAGGCCGCCCAGCAGCGCCAGCCCATAGCCCCACCGGATGAGGCTGTTGCTGGAAGGCTCGGGCTTGGCCGCTTCGGCCACGCGGTGCTCACGCAACAGCCGCACCGCATCTACGGACACATCCCGGCCCCGCTGCCGTAGCAGCTGCCCGGCCAGCGTCACATCGAGCGGGCTCCATTCGTCGGGCTTGGCCAGCAGGTCGAACAGCTCGGCGTCGGAGAAAGTGAACAGGTAATGGTCGGGGCTGAGGTTGGCGAGGGCGTCGCGGTTGGCGTCTTCCTGCAAGCGGCGCACCCATTCAAAATCAGCGCCGTGCAGCTTCACCACGAAGGTAGCGTAGGTGTTGTTGAAGGTAAAAGCCGGGTTGAACACCGGCTCGCCGGTATCGGTGGCCGTTTCAAACGGAATCTCGCGTTGCCGCAGCATTGCCAGCAGCGGCTGCGACGCCTCGGCCGAGGGAAAGGACTGAAAGGGTAGAAAATCACTCATAGAAACCGGAAAGGTGGCACTGGCAGCCGCGGGCAATAATAACGCAAAAAGGCCGGAAGCTAACGCCTCCGGCCTTTCAATGTCAACGGAACTCCGAATCAGTGTAATCCGTCAAATCCGTTAAAATCGGCGGTCCTTATTTACCGTCAACTTCTTCGTAGTCCACGTCGGTTACGTGGTCGCCGGCGGGCTGGCCGTTGCCACCCTGGGCACCGTCGCCACCGGGGAAACCACCGCCACCGGGCTGGCCACCTTCAGCGCCACCGGCCGCATACATTTCCTGCGAGGCCGCCTGCCAGGCCGCGTTAATGGCCTCCATGGCCGAGTCGATGCGGGCGAGGTCTTTGGCTTCGTGGGCCGATTTGAGGTCGGCCAGAGCGCCTTCGATGGCGGTTTTGTTGCCGCCGCTCAGCTTTTCACCGTACTCCTTCAACTGCTTCTCGGTCTGGAAAATCATCGAGTCGGCGGCGTTCACCTTGCTGATGCGCTCGGTTTCAGCTTTGTCGGCTTCGGCGTTGGCGGCCGCTTCATCGCGCATGCGCTTGATGTCGGCGTCGCTCAGGCCGCTGCTGGCCTCGATGCGGATTTTCTGCTCCTTGCCGGTGCCTTTGTCCTTGGCGGTTACGTTCAGGATGCCGTTGGCGTCGATGTCGAAGATTACTTCAATCTGCGGCACGCCACGGGGTGCGGGCGGAATGCTGTCGAGGTGGAACTTGCCGATGGTGCGGTTCTGCGAAGCCAGCGGACGCTCGCCTTGCAGCACGTGGATTTCCACCGAAGGCTGGTTATCGGAAGCCGTGGAGAAGGTTTCCGATTTTTTGGTCGGGATGGTCGTGTTCGACTCGATGAGCTTGGTCATCACGCCGCCCATCGTCTCGATGCCGAGCGACAGCGGGGTCACGTCGAGCAGCAGCACGTCCTTCACCTCGCCGGTGAGCACACCGCCCTGAATAGCAGCCCCGATGGCCACCACTTCGTCGGGGTTCACACCCTTCGAAGGCTTCTTGCCGAAGAACTTCTCTACTTCCTCCTGAATGCGGGGGATGCGGGTCGAACCACCCACGAGGATAACCTCGTCGATATCCGACGTGCTCAGGCCGGCATCCTGCAGAGCCTTTTTCACCGGGTCCATCGAGCGGCGCACGAGGTCGTCGGCGAGCTGCTCAAACTTGGCGCGGCTCAGCTTCACCACCAAGTGCTTGGGGCCCGAGGCCGTGGCGGTGATGTAGGGCAGGTTGATTTCGGTTTCGGTCGAGCTGGAGAGCTCCACTTTGGCTTTCTCGGCGGCTTCTTTCAGGCGCTGCAGGGCCATGGGGTCTTTGCGCAGGTCGAGGCCTTCGTTTTCGCTGCTGAACTGGTCAGCGAGGAAGTTAATGATAACCTGGTCGAAGTCGTCGCCGCCGAGGTGGGTGTCACCGTTGGTGCTCAGCACTTCAAACACACCGTCGCCGAGTTCCAGGATGGAGATATCGAATGTACCACCACCGAGGTCGTACACGGCGATTTTCTGGTCTTTGTGCTTCTTGTCGAGGCCGTAAGCCAGGGCAGCAGCCGTAGGCTCGTTGATGATGCGCTTCACGTCGAGGCCGGCGATGGCACCTGCCTCTTTGGTGGCCTGGCGTTGGGCGTCGTTGAAGTAAGCCGGGACCGTGATAACGGCTTCGGTTACGGTCGTGCCGAGGTAGTCCTCAGCGGTTTGCTTCATTTTCTGGAGCACCATGGCCGAGATTTCCTGCGGCGTGTAGTTGCGGTCGCCGATTTTCACGGCCACCGTGTTGTTGGTGCCGCCCACCACGTCGTAGGCCACGTGCTTCGTTTCGGCACCCACCTCGTTGAAGTGGCGGCCCATGAAGCGCTTGATGCTGGCGATGGTATTCTTGGGGTTGGTTACGGCCTGGCGCTTGGCGGGGTCGCCCACCTTGCGCTCGCCCTTGCCGTTGTCGAGAAACGCGACGATAGACGGCGTGGTGCGGCGGCCTTCGCTGTTCGGAATCACAACGGGTTCGTTGCCTTCCATCACGGCCACGCACGAGTTGGTGGTGCCGAGGTCAATGCCGATGATTTTGCCCATGAGGGGTGTGTTGGTTAAGGTTGAGAGTGGAATGTGTCAGGTAAAAGCCGCTTTGCAGCTGCTGCCGGGGGATTACAAGCAACGTACCAGCACCGTTTTGGTGACAGTTTGTCACCGGTTCGGCGGCTAGGGCGGATGTTATCCGACGCAGTGGCGGAATTTGTTGCAAACGGCCAAAATTTTCCTGACAAGGGGGCGGAAAGGGCGCTTGCTACTATGTGCCGCAACTGGTGCGTCAGCTACCTTAAGAAGCCAGAACAGCACTGTGGCTGTTGGTTTCGCAGCCCATCAAATGAAACGATTGTGGAGAAAAATATCTGAAGGAGCCCTTCTGCTGGTAATTATACCGGTGATTTTGCTGTGCATCGTATTGCTCATTCCTATTATTCCATTCTTTTTGCTCTACGCTTACATCAGCGATAAGCAATTTGAAAAAAGCTACAAACAGTTTTTAGCGCGAATGAATGGGGCTTGTTTCTTCTGCTACAACAGTCGCAAAAGCAGTGTTGAATTTGCCCGAGATGTTATTGCGCCGGAATTAGCCCCGTCTGTGCACATTGTATTTGTAGACGGTAAGAAAGTTGAATTTGGCGCTGATAGTAAGTACATTTCAAAAATGCTTTACAGCATTAAAGAGCGAAAAGGGTTTCCATACTTACTCAAAATTGAGGGCGGGGAACTACACGACTTATCCGTCAATAATCAGTTCTACAGCATCATGATTGGCCGCAAGCCAATAGCGCCACTGCTACAAAGAATTAATTTATTCTTTGAAGAAGCCGCACAGAATACCGCGAATTAGAAAGCGACTTCAGCGGCTCAGAAACGCCCGCGTCTGCTGCTCCCAATCGGCGGAGTAGCGGTGCCAGTAGGGCTCGTGGCCGACGCCGGGGAAATCGTGGCGGGTTTTGGGGCCGGCGAGGTGAGTGAAGATGGCATCGGTTTCGGCGCGGGTCACGCGCGGGTCGGCAGTGCCCCAGAGCAGGAGGGTGGGCGTGTGGATTTGGCTGGCGTAGTGCTCGGCGTTGAGGCCAAAGGCCCAGAAGCCATTTTGCGCGCCGCCCCAAAACACCAGCAAATCGGCCAGCGGGAAGCCGGGCACGTGCATGGAGGCGAAGCGGTTGTAGGCCGTCTGGCGCATGTTGCCGTAGGGGCATTCGAGGATATTGGCGGTGGGGCGCACGCCCAGCTCTGCCTCGGCCCGCATGATGGCCACGGCACCCATGCTCACGCCGTAAAGAATCAGGTTTTTGGTTTTAGATGATAGGCTTTGTGCTGACGTTGAATCCTTTAGCCAATGGAATACCGCCGCCACGTCATCGGCCTCGCGGTAGCCTACGGTGGTGCGGAAGCCGGCGGAGTTGCCGTTGCCGGCCTGGTCGACGAGCAGCACGTTGTAGCCCAGGCGGCGAAAGTAGCCGGCCTCGTGGGTGAGGTGCGGCTTGCTGCTGGTGTAGCCGTGGAACAGGGCCACGGTGCCGCGCGCCCGGCCGCTGTCGGTGCTGGCATACCAGGCTTCGAGCGGGCCGTTTGGGCTGGCGATGGTGACAGTTTCGACCGGGAAGCCGGGTTTGGGGCCTTTTTGGGGCTTGGGGTTGCGGATGCCGGTGAGCAGCAGCCACAGCTTCTGGCCGGGGCCGAGCTGCTCGGGATTGGGCGAGTGCAGGCCGGGCTCGTTGGCGAAGTGGGTGAAGCGCCAGGCGTGGAAAAAGGCCACGGCGTTCATGGCGGTGAAGACGACGAGCAGGAAATAGAGTAGGCGTCGTTTCATGCGGGTAACCTCACCCCGGCCCCTCTCCTTGGGGAGAGGGGAGCCACGGCGGCCTGTGGTAAAGAGGTAATGTAGAGTCGGAGCTTGAATAATTGTCTGACTCCCCTCTCCCCGAGGAGAGGAGCCGCCCCGGAAGGGTCTCGTGAGGTCAACGCCGCAGTGCCCCGCTTATTTTCCGCAGCGCCTGCACCTCGTCGGGCGTGAGGTCGCGCCACTGGCCGGGCTGCAGCTCGCCCAGTCCTAGCGGGCCGATGGCTGCCCGCACCAGTCGCAGGCAGGGCAGGCCCACGGCCGCGCACATCTTGCGCACCTGGCGGTTCATGCCCTGCGAAATCTGAATTTCAAGCCAGCTGGTGGGGATGCTGGCCCGGTAGCGGATGGGCGGGTGGCGCGGCCACAGGTGGGCCGGCTCCGTCATTTCGGCCGCTTGGCCGGGGGCGGTGAAGCCTTCCTTTATCTGCACGCCGCGGCGCAGCTGCTGCAAAGCCGTTTCCGAAACCGTGCCTTCGACCTGCGCCCAGTAGGTTTTCGGGACTTTGAATTTGGGGTCGCTGAGGCGGTGTTGCAGCTGCTTGTCGTCGGTGAGCAGGAGCAGGCCCTCGCTGTCGAAGTCGAGCCGGCCCACGGGATACACGTTGGGCACGGGCACAAAGTCCTTGAGCGTGGCGCGGCCGTGCTCGTCGGTGAAATGGGTGAGGACTTCGTAGGGCTTGTTGAGAAGGATGTAACGCATAGTAGCGCGGACTTTTAGTCCGCGAGTAAGAACAGGACGAAAGCAGCAATTGCCAATGGATGCGGTGCCATCGCAGACTAAAAGTCCGCGCTACTGCTCCCACCACCGCTCCTGCGGTAGGGCAGCCCCGAGCGTCACCGGCTCGCCCAGGTGCGGCGTGGTGATGACCTGGCCCAGCCGCGCCGCCTCGGCGGTGGC
>NZ_BAAGZM010000046.1:0-14501 GCF_054778495.1 Hymenobacter agri | reverse complement strand
GGCCTCGGTGTGGGCGGCCACACCGGCCGGGGCCGCCACGTGCAGCACATTGGTGGCCGTGAGGCGGGCCACGCCCATACTGGCCTGGCCGCTCAAGCTGGCAAAAGCCCCCCCTACTACCAGCTTGCCATCGGGCTGCACGAGCATCGAGTACACCGCGCTATTGGGTACTGCCGTCGCTCCAAACGTGGCATCGGCCGCGCCGGTGGGGAGCAGGCGCGCCAGGTTGGTGGGCAGGCCGCTGCCAGTGAAGGCGCCGCCCACCAGAATGCGCCCATTGGGCTGAAGCAGCAGCTGGTTGACCGTGCCGCTGATGGTAGCCGGGGTAAATCCGGCATCGCGAGTGCCATCCGCGTTCAGGCGGCCCAGGTTGACCATGGGAGTACCAGCGTAGGCCGCAAACCTGCCTCCCAGCAGAATTTTACCGTCGGGCTGCACCACCAGGCTGTTGACAGCGACGATGGTGCCAGTGGATGAGGTTAAGCTGGCGCCCGTAAAGCTGGCATCGAGCGCGCCGGTACTTTGCAGGCGCATAATGGTACGGGAGGAGGAGGAGCCCGCCGTGGCCGCAAACAGGCCGGCTATCAGCAGCTTGCCATCGGGCTGCTGTGCCATGGCCCGAAACCCGGTGAACCGGCCCGCGCCGGTGCTGGCCGGCGCAAAAGTGGCGTCGGGAGTGCCATTGGCGAGCAGCCGGGTAAAACCCTGCGAAACCGTAGTGCCATTGATGCTTAACGGGTTGCCGCCCAGGATAATCCGGCCATCGGCCTGCAGCAGCAGGCGCGAGAGCTGGCTGGCGTTGAGGTTGGGTGCCGTAAAGCTGTTGTCGGGGCTACCGGTGGGTAGCAGGCGGCTGAGCGAATTAGCGGTGAGGGCCAGGAGGTTGCCATCGGGCTGCAGGGCCAGGTCCAGCACTGGGTTCGTGAAGCCGGGATTGGCCGGAAAGTTGGTGTCCAGCGTGCCATCGGTATTAAAGCGGGCCAGGCGTCGGGCGGTCTGACCGTTGATTTGGGAAAAAGTGCCCCCTACTACCAGCTTGCCATCGGCTTGCCGGGCCCCTGCCAGCACAATGCCCGAGGTCTGCACCACGGGCTGAAAGCTGGGGTCCAGGGCCCCGGTGTTCGTCAGCTGCACAATTGTGCGGTCGAGGGTGCCGCTGAAATTGCTGAAATAGCCTTCCACCAACAGTTTTCCGCTGGCCAGCAGCGTCACCGACGACGGCATCTGGTCCGGGCCGGTGCCTACCTGAAAAGACGTATCCAGCGTGCCATCGGCATTCAGCCGGGTTACTTTCGGGATGCTGTTGGCCGGGGTAGAATATGACAGGATAGCAATGATTTTGCCGTCGGGCTGCAACTGCATGGCATCGCCGTACCGCGACGACACGGCCCACGAACCGAAACCGGTGGGTTGAGTAAAGCTGGGGTCCAGCGCACCATTGGCCAGCAACCGGGCTATCGACCCATTGCCCTGTATCAAACCCGAAATCAGAATTCGACCATCGGGTTGCACCAGGATATTGTCGATTACCGAAGCGGGCAGCGATGTTGAACTGAACGTTGGGTCGAGGCTGCCATCCGCATTCAGCCGAATGAGGCTGCCCGTCGGTACGCCATTGTAGCTGGTGATGTAGCCGCTGGCCAGAAACTGCCCGTTGGGCAGGGCAACGATGCGCTCAATGTCATCGGTTGGGTCGGCACCAGCGCCGGCGTTGAACGTGGGGTCTACCGCACCGGTCGCCGTGAGCCGAACGATGCAATTGGTGGCCGTGCCATTAAAATGGTCGAAAGCCCCAACGGCAATCGACTGGCCGTTGGGCAGGGGCAGCACATCATCAACGAAAGCCCCGCCACCGGTGGCACTGGCCGGGCCGGTGCCGGCATTGAAAGCGGCATCGCCGGTGCCGTCGGTATTCAGCCGCAGAATGGCCGTGCGGGTGATGCCACCCGCCGTCAGTGGGTAGGACGCATCGCCGGGATACACCAGGTAAAACTGCCCGTTGCTGAGCAGGCGCAGCCGGTAGCCGAACGCCTGATTGCCAATGTTATTCTGAAAAGCGGCGTCGAGCACGCCGTTGGCATCGAGGCGGCTCACGCCCCAGGCCGGCACGCCGTTCACCCGATTGAAGAGGCCGGCAATAACGCGTTGGCCGTTGGGTTGTTCCACGGCCGAGCTCACGCCACCCGGCGCATACATGCTGGGCGGAGCAAACGTGGGGTCGAGACTTTGCGCCGAGGCAATGCCCCGGCCGCCGGCGATGAGCAGAAAGCCGGTAAGCAGGTGTTGAAGTTTTTTCATCAGGAAAGGACTAAAAGGGAGAAATGTGGGTTCCGGAAGAGTGAAATGTATGCTGATAAGCCGGTAAAATGCTATCAGAATATTTAAATTATGCGGCCTGCTTTTAGCTGACAGGTTAGGCCGCCACAAGGCTGCCCGCGGCGACACCGTTCAGGCGCTTAGATAAGTCCGAACTTCTTGCCCGGCAGCGCCCGCACCACGCCCCGAAACTCCAGGGCCAGCAGCAGCGAGGCCACCGCGTAGATGGCAATCTGAGCCTGCCAGGCCAGGTCATCCATGTGCAGCTCGCGGCCCGGGGCGGCCGCCAGTACGGTGATGATGGCAAATTCCTCGGCCGTAAAATCAGCCGCCGAGTAGGAGGGGGCGGGCTTGAACTTGCCCGACTGGTGCAGGGCTGCGTCCCAGTTCAGGAGTTGCTCCAAGTCCTGCGGTTCCTGGTAAAGCGCGGCTTTGTTGGCTTTGATAAGGGCATTGCAGCCGGCCGAGGCCTCCGAGCCCAGGTTGCCGGGTACGGCCAGCACGTCGCGGTCGTAGCTCAGGGCCAGCTCGGCAGTGATGAGCGCGCCGCCCTTGCTGGCGGCTTCCACTACCACGGTGCCGTCGCTCAGGCCCGCGATGATGCGGTTGCGGGCCGGGAAGTTGTAGCGGTCAGGCGGCGTGCCGAAGGGAAATTCGGTGAGCAGGCCGCCCTGCTCGCGCATCTTCTCGGCCGTTTTCTGGTGGGCGTGGGGGTAGATGCGGTCGAGGCCGGTGGCCATTACGCCCACGGTTTCGAGGCCTTCCTGCAGGGCGGCGCGATGAGCGATGATGTCGATGCCGTAGGCCAGGCCGCTCACCACCAGCGGGCGGTGCGGCACCAGCCCGGCCACGATGCGCTCGGTTTGCTCGCGGCCGTAGTCGGTGTTTTTGCGGGTGCCCACCAAGGCCACGCTTTTTGGCGCGTTCAGGTCGGCCGTGCCCTGGTAATAGAGAATGGCCGGCGCATCGGGAATCAGCTTGAGACGGCTAGGGAAGCGCTTGCTGGTGTAGAACAGAATTTCGACGCCGTCTTTTTCGGCCTTCTTCAAATCAGCCTCGGCCTTGCGGAAGGCCTTTTCCCGCTCGGGGCCGGTCAGGGCTTTCACCGTAACGTCGCCCACGCCCGGAATGCGGCGTAGCTTTCCGGGCGGCATCATCAGCACGTTTTTGGCCGAGCCACCGTAGCTCATCAACTGACGCGTGAGCTGCGGGCCGATGCCGGGGAGCAGGGTAAGGGCGAGTTCGTGGAAAAGGAGGTCGTTCATGCGGTAGAAGCAGGCGTAGAAGACTATTCCGCCGCGTCCGGCTCCGCCTTGCCAGCCGCTTCTACCTCTTTCTTCAAACTCAGCAGAAACGCGCGCACCTTCTCCAGGCTCTGCACCACGTCAATCTTCTCCTTCAGCTGCGGGCCCTTTTGCTTGAGCATGTCGCGCGCACCGGGAATGGTGTAGCCACGCTCCTTCACCAAGTGGTAGATGGTGCGGAACACCTCAATGTCCTGCGGGGTGTAGAGGCGGTTGCCCTTCTTGCTGCGGCGCGGACGCAGCTCATCAAACTCGGTTTCCCAGAAGCGCACCAGCGACTCGGCCACCTTGAACTGGGCGGCTACCTCGCCGATGGTGAAGTACTGTTTCTCAATGTTGCGCTCTTTATAGGGCATAGGACTACCTTTGCAAATACTCCGAAAAGTAGCCTAAAATTCGCAGCTATGCGCAGTTGCCGGCATATTTGGCGGAGATAATCCAACGGTTTCTCCTCATTCGCCAACTCCGAGTTGGCGCTGCTTATGTCACTTCCCACCGCTTCCGCTGTTCGCCAGCAATTCCTCGATTTCTTCGCCAGCAAAGGCCACCACATCGTGCCCTCGGCCCCGATTGTGGTGAAGGACGACCCCACGCTGCTGTTCATTAACTCGGGCATGGCCCCGTTCAAGGACTATTTCCTGGGCAATAAGCCGGCGCCTTACAAGCGCATTGCCGATACCCAGAAGTGCCTGCGCGTGAGCGGCAAGCACAACGACCTCGAAGAAGTAGGTTACGACACCTACCACCACACGATGTTCGAGATGCTGGGCAACTGGTCGTTTGGCGACTACTTCAAAACCGACGCCATTGCCTGGGCCTGGGAGCTGCTGACGGAGGTGTACAAGCTCGATAAGGACCGCCTCTACGTTACCTATTTTGAGGGCGACGAGAAGGACGGCACCGCCGCCGATACCGAAACCCAGAACCTGTGGCGGAAATACACCACCGACGACCGCATCCTGCCCGGCAACAAGAAGGACAACTTCTGGGAGATGGGCGACACCGGCCCCTGCGGCCCCTGCACCGAAATCCACATCGACCTGCGCTCGGAAGAAGAGCGCGCCGCCAAGCCCGGCCGCGAGCTCGTGAACGCCGACCACCCGCAGGTAGTGGAAATCTGGAACAACGTGTTCATGGAATTCCAGCGCCTGGCCGACAAGTCCCTCATCAAGCTGCCCGAGCAGAGCGTGGACACCGGCATGGGCTTCGAGCGCCTGATGATGGCCGTGTCGGGCGTGAAGTCAAACTACGATACCGACGTGTTTCAGCCGCTCATCCAGTTCATTGCCAAGGAAGTGGGCCTGGAATACCACGGCACCGCCCCCGCCAAGGTAACCGACCAGCCCACGACGGAGAACGAGAAAACGGACATCGCCATCCGCGTTATCGCCGACCACATTCGCACCATCGCCTTCACCATTGCCGACGGCCAGTTGCCGAGCAACGTGAAGGCCGGCTACGTCATCCGCCGCATCCTGCGCCGGGCCGTGCGCTACGCTTTCTCGTCGCTGAACCAGAAGCAGCCCTTCCTCTACAAGCTGGTGCCCGTGCTGGCCGACCAAATGGCCGGCATCTTCCCCGAACTGAAGGCGCAGGTGCCCTTCGTGCAGCGCGTGATTGAGGAGGAGGAAATTGCCTTCCTGAAAACCCTCGAAACCGGCCTGCGCCGCCTCGATGCCCTGGAAGAAAGCACCCGCGCCAACGGCGGCATCATCGACGGCAAAACTGCCTTCGAGCTGAGCGACACCTTCGGCTTCCCACTCGACCTCACGGCCCTCATCGCCCGCGAAAAGGGTCTGAGCGTGGATGAGGAAGGTTTCAAAAAGGAGCTGGAGCAGCAGAAGAACCGCAGCCGCAACGCCCAAGAAACCGAGCAGAGCGACTGGGTGACCGTCACCGAGCACGACGCCCCCAACGTGTTTGTGGGCTACGACCAGGACGAGGCCACCGCCCGCCTGTTGCGCTACCGCAAAGTCGACAAAAAGGGCAAAACCGAATACCAGCTGGTGTTCGACCAGACGCCCTTCTACGCCGAGAGCGGTGGCCAGATTGGCGACACCGGCTACCTGGAGTCGCCGCTGAGCAAAGTGCGTGTAATTGACACCAAGAAGGAAAACGACCTCATCATTCACACCACGCTGGACTTGCCGCAGGATTTGGAGGCCGAGTTTACGGCCCGGCCCGACGCGGCCCGGCGGGCGCTCATCCGCAACAACCACACGGCTACCCACTTGCTGCAAGCCGCCCTGCGCACCGTGCTCGGCAGCCACGTGCAGCAGAAAGGCTCGCTCGTAAACGAGAAGCTGCTGCGCTTCGACTTTTCGCACTTCACCAAAGTGACGGATGAGCAGCTGCGCGAGATTGAAACCATCGTGAACGAGCGCATCCGCCAGCAGATTCCGCTCGACGAGCGCCGCAACGTGCCCATTGCCGAGGCCAAAAACCTGGGCGCCATGGCCCTGTTCGGCGAGAAGTACGGCGATTTTGTGCGCGTTATCACCTTCGATAAGGACTACTCGGTGGAGCTGTGCGGCGGCCTGCACGTGCAGAACACCGGCAGCATCGGCTACTTCAAAATCACGACTGAGAGCGCCGTGGGCGCGGGCGTGCGCCGCATCGAGGCCGTGACGGCCGGCGCGGCCGAAGCCGACGTGGACGCACAGCTGGCCCTGCTGGCCCAGGTGCGCGAGACGCTGGGCAACCCCCAGCACCTCATTCCCAGCATCGAGAAGCAGAACGAGGAAATCGCCGGCCTGCGCAAGCAAATCGAGCAATTCGCCCAGCAAAGCATCAACCAGCAGAAAGACCAGCTGGTGAGCCAGGCCAAAGACCTGAACGGCGTGCGCTTCCTGGCCGCGCAGGTGCAGGCCAGCTCGGCCGAATCGTTGAAAACCCTGGCCTTCAACCTGCGCCAGGCCGTGCCGAACCTGGTGGCCGTGCTCGGCGCCGAAATCGACGGCAAGCCCCAGCTGGCCGTGATGCTGGACGATGAGATTGCCAAAGCCGGCAAGCTCAACGCCAGCACGCTGGTGCGCGAGCTGGCCAAGGAAATCCAGGGCGGCGGCGGCGGGCAGCCGTTCTTCGCCACGGCCGGCGGCAAGAATGCGGCCGGGCTTACGGCCGCCATTGCCAAGGCCGAGGAGGCCGTAAGCAAGGCGCTGTAATTCCAAGAGTATTGTTTTGCCGAAGCGGCGGCTCCCAAATTGTGGGGCCGCCGCTTCGTGCTTAATACCCATTTTGCCGCGGCGAATGGGATGGCGCAACACTTGGCGTAGGCAGTTGCCCAGTTGCCAAGATTGTCGCATCTTTGACGTGGTGTACCCTTTCTCAGCCATTTAGTAATTGGCACGCTTTCCACTGCACCACCCTGCATTCTGCCACATGACTACTTTTTTTCGGGTTGCCTTGATGCCAGGCGCTGCTACAATCCTGATGCTCACACTGGCCGCTGGTTCGGCGTTGGCGCAGCAAGCCGTTCCGCCTACCCGCACGCTGCTGCTCGATTCGGCTTTTGAGAAGGTGACGGACCCGCAGCTGGCCCGGTACCGGCGCGAAATCGTGTTCGCCGACAGCACTGGGGGGGAAATCCGCGACTATTTTCTGAACGGCAAGCCCTATACCATCGGCCACTACGAGCACATCAATAAGCGGGTGGAGCATGGCGTGGTCGAAACCTGGTACGAAGGCGGCCAGCTGAAATTCTACGAAACCTACGCCCACGGCAAAAAGGACGGCGAAACCCGGTTCTACTATCCCTCGGGCCAGCTGAAGCGGCACGAAACCTACGCAGCCGGTAAGCGCACCAGCGGCGAGTGCTTCCGCGGCGACGGCGTGCCCATGGAGTTTTTCGAATACCTGGTGATGCCCGTGTACCCCGAGGGCGACGGCGGCACTTATGCCATCATCACGGCCGTGGCCAAGGGTGTGCAATACCCGGCCGATGCGCTGCGCAACGACATTACCGGGCGGGTGATGGTGAGCTTCGTAGTGACGACAACCGGTGAAGTCAGCCAGGCGCGCGTGACGAAAAGCGTGCATCCCTCGCTCGACGCTGCGGCCCTGCAAGCGGTGAACCACCTGCGGCGCTTCACGCCCGGCCGCTGCGATGGCGCAGTGGCCGCCGTGAGCTTCACTGTGCCCATCAGCTTCACCATTGGGGCCCCGCGCCGTTCTATTTTTCAGAAGCGCACCACCTACGAGCTGCCGCCGCGGCCCTAGCCAGCCATTTTCTTTCGTCACTTCAACCCCTTTCCGCCTATGCGACTTTTTACCCCCGTTGCCAGTTTCTGCCTGCTCGTTGCCCTGGCCCGCCCCGCCGCCGCCCAAACGCCGGATACCGATGCCGGCGCCTACAACAATGCCATCGTGGCCGAGCAGGTCGATTTGCTGAAGAAAAACCTGCGCTATATCAGCAAAGCCGCCCACAGCGAGAACGAGCGCAAGATTGAAAACCGCCGCCTCGAAGTGGTGGAGCAAAACAAGGCTGCTCTGGCCAACCTGCAGCACATGAAGCCTTTCAAGGGCAACAACGAGTTTCGGCAGGCAGCCATCAATGCCTTCAAAACGGCGCTGGAAGTGTATTCGGCCGATTTTAAACAGGTGAACTCGCTGGCCAGCACCCGCACCGAGAGCTTCGCCGCCATGCAGCGCTACTACGACGCGCAGGAGGCGGCCGAGAAAAAGCTGGCCGTGGTCGACGACAGCGTGGACCGTGCCCAGCAGCGCTTTGCCAAACAGTTCGGCCTCACGTTCAGCAGCTCGCGCGAGTCGAAAAAGCTGGCCGAATATACCCTCGCCGTGCGCGAGGTGAGCCACTACGAGCACCAGGTGTACCTGCCGTTTTTCCGGGTGAATAAGGCCAGCGCCCGCCTCACCGACGCCCTGAATGCCCAGGACGCGGCGGCCTTCGAGGCCGCCCGAACGCTGGTGGCCGCCGAGGCCGAGAAATCGGCCGCCGAGCTGGCCGCCGTGCCGGCGTTTCGGGGCAAGGAAGTGGCGTTCCGCAACGCGGCCCGCGACTACGCCAACATGTACGTGGTGCTCTGCGCCAACCAGTTTGTGCAGATGGAGGAACTGATGAAGAACAAGGACCACCTCACCAAAACCGACGTGCAGACCATCAACAACCTCATCAATACCTTCAACGTGCAGAGCCACAAGTTCAACGAAGCCTACAACCGCACGTCGTCGGCTTTTATGGATACCTACGTGCCGGTGATGAACGACTAATTCAGGTGGCGGCTGTAATGCCCGCCACCGACCCGCGATACATGCTGCAAAACCCCGGCGCGAGGGGCGTCTGGTTACGGTTTTTGTCCGACATTTCGGCTCTCATTCACCTTTTCTGCTTTTCTCATGTCGATTCTGTTTATCATGTTGCTGCTGCTGGTGGCAATGACGCTTTTCCTGTGCTACGTCATTGTGCCGCAGGGCACGGTGGCCGTCGTCACGGCCTTCGGCAAGTACCGCCGCATCATGCTGCCGGGCCTCAATTTCAAGCTGCCGTTCGTCGAAACGGTGTACAAGCGCATCTCCATTCAAAACCGCTCGCTGGAGCTTAACTTCCAGGCCATTACCATCGACCAGGCCAACGTCAACTTCAAGGCCATGCTGGTGTACGCGGTGCTGAACCAGAGCGAGGAAGTTATTAAGAACGTGGCCTTTAAGTTCGTGGATGACATGAGCCTGATGCAGGCTATGGTGCGCACCGTGGAGGGCAGCATCCGGGCCTTCGTGGCCACGCAGCGTCAGGCGGCCGTGCTGAGCCTGCGCGGTGAAATAGTGCTGCACGTGAAAGACCAGCTCGACGCCACGCTCGAAAGCTGGGGCTACCACCTCATCGACTTGCAGCTTAATGATATTGCCTTCGACGAGGAAATTATGCGCTCGATGGCCAAAGTCGTGGCCAGCAACAACCTGAAAGCCGCCGCCGAAAACGAGGGCCAAGCCCTGCTCATCACCAAAACCAAATCGGCCGAAGCCGAGGGCAACGCCATCAAAATTGCGGCCGAGGCCGAGAAGATTGCCGCCCAGCTGCGCGGCCAGGGCGTGGCCCTGTTCCGTGAGGAAGTGACCAAGGGCCTGGCCCACGCCGTGCAGGAGGTAACCGAAAACAACCTCGACCCCTCGCTGGTGTATTTCTCGATGTGGACCGAGGCCATCAAGCACTTCGCCGAGCAGGGTAAGGGCAACGTCATCTTCCTCGACGGCTCGAACGAAGGCATGAGCAAAAACCTGGACCAGATGATGGCTATGCAGCAGCTGCAGCGGCCGGTGAAGTAACTTCGGGCTCCGCGCCTGATTTATAGTTTTCACGTACTGTCATGAGCGCAGAGCCCGGAGTACCTTCCGGTTCTGCGCTCTTATCGTTTGTAGCCCATGAAAGCACTACCACTGACTTTGAGCTATGCACTGATACTGTCGGCCGGCGCGCGTGCCCAGGCTCCCGCGCCGCCGGCTCGCGTGCTGCCGGCCACGTTCTGTACCATCGATTTTCAGCCGGCGGCGGCTACGGATTCTGCTGCCTTCTGCGTAGAAACCACGCTGCGGGATAGCGCCAGCGGCGTGATGCGCGTGTTTTATCCTTCGGGCAGGCTGCGGCAGTATGTGCCGTTTAAAGATGTGTACCGGGGCATCCGCTATGGAACTGTTACCACGTGGTACGAAAATGGCCAGCTGGCAGCCCGGGAAGAATACGTGCAGGGCATCCGGCACGGCGAACTGCTCACGTATTACCCCGATGGCCGACTGAAGCGGCGCGACCACTACAAGCAAGGCGTTTGCGGCATTGGCAGCTGCTACGCGCCCAACGGGCAGCCGGTGCCGTATTTCAGCTACGAGCAGCTCCCGCTGTACCCCGGCGGGAAGGAACAGCTGATAAAGGAGTTGAACAAAGCCGTGCGCTTCAACCGGCGGGAGTACCAGGCGCTGCGCCAAGACAGCGAAAAAATACAAGTGAACATGCTCGGCGTTCCGCAGCACGTGGAAGTGGAGTTGGTGATATCGCCGGAAGGCCGCATTGCAGAAGCCCGGATAGTGAACTCGCCGGCCGATTACCTGAGCGCGCCGGCTTTGCGGGCGGTGGCCGCCATCAGGCGCCCGTTTGTGCCCGCCCACCGCGACGGTCAGGCCCGGGCCGCCAGCCTGGTGGTGCCCATTACCTGCCTCAATACCTTTCTGCCCACGGTGTACGAAACATCGAAAAAGGCAGGCCGGCACCCGCGCTAGGGCAGGCGGGGCGGGAGAGGGCGGTTCACGTCGTTGCTGGCCGTTACCTTTAGGCCCGAAAAGCCTCAGTACCCCGCTTTTTTACCCGTTATGGACGAAGCCACCCTTGCCAAATACCAGCCCGTTATCGGCCTGGAAGTTCACGCCCAGCTGCTCACGCACAGCAAAATGTACTCGGCCGATGAGAACGAGTACGGCGTGGCCCCTAACACCAACCTGTCGGTGATTACCCTCGGCCACCCCGGCACCTTGCCCAAGGTGAACCGCACGGCCGTGGAATTTGCCATGAAAATGGGCCTGGCCACCAACTGCCAGATTCGGCGCGACAACCTGTTTGCCCGCAAAAACTACTTCTATCCCGACCTACCTAAGGGCTACCAGATTACCCAGGACAAAACCCCCATCTGCTACGACGGCCACCTTGAAGTGCGCGTGGGCGATGCCACCAAGCGCATCGGCATCACCCGCATTCACATGGAGGAAGACGCGGGCAAGAGCATGCACCTGGCCGGCGAAACCGAAACCCTGGTGGATTTGAACCGCGCCGGCGTGCCGCTCATCGAGATTGTGAGCGAACCCGACATTCGGACCGGCGACGAGGCCTACGCCTACCTCACCGAAATCAAGAAGCTGGTGGAATACTTGGGCATCTGCGACGGCAACATGGAGGAAGGCTCGCTGCGCTGCGACGCCAACATCTCGGTGATGCTGAAAGGCGCCGACAAGTTCGGCATGAAGGTGGAAGTGAAGAACATGAACTCCTTCCGCAACGTGCAGCGCGCCATTGCCTACGAAGTGGAGCGCCAGATTGCCATTCTGGAAGCCGGCGGCGAAGTCGACAGTGAAACCCGCGGTTTCGACGCCGCCAGCGGCACCACCAACGGCCAGCGCAGCAAGGAAACCCTCAACGACTACCGCTACTTCCCCGAGCCCGACCTGCCGCCGCTGGTGATTTCGGACGAGTGGCTGCACCGCGTAGCCGCCGAGCTGCCGGCCCTACCACAGCAGCTCTACGCCCGCTTCGTGGGCGAGCTGGGCCTGAGCGACTACGACGCCTCGGTGCTGATTGACCAGAAGGACGTGGCCCTGTTCTTCGACGACCTGGCCCGCCTCACGCCCAACGCCAAAGCCGCCGCCAACTGGGTGATGGGACCCGTGAAATCGTACCTCAACGAGCGCGCCCTCACCATGGCCGACTTCCCGCTCGACGCCGCCCAACTGGCCGGCATCATCGAGCTGATTGACGCTGGCAAGCTCAACTACTCGGTAGCCAGCAAGCAGTTGTTTCCGCACCTGCTGGAGCATCCCACGGCCAACGCCACCGGCGCGGCCGAAAGCCTGGGCCTGCTCAGCAGCACCGACAGCGGCGAGCTCGAAGCCTTGGTGCAGCAGGTGCTGGCCGCCAACCCCGCCAAAGTGGCCGAGTACCGCGCCGGCAAAAAGTCGCTCACCGGCATGTTTATGGGCGAGCTCATGAAGCTGACCGGCGGCAAGGCCGACCCCAAGCTGGCCAACCAGCTGCTGCGCGCCGGCCTGGACGGGTAATTCTTGGTATGTCATTCCGACGCAGGAAGAATCTGAGTTAATTTTTCTGACGAAAATCCTCTGATTCCTCCTGCGTCGGAATGACAATCTATTCCTTTCCGCCTTATTTCTGCTTCCATGCTCACCATTCGCCTGTCTTCAGCGGGGGTGCTGCTGGCCGCCGCGGCCCTCGCCGCTCATGCCCAAACGGCTGCGCCGGGCTACACCATCGAGGGCGAAAGCCCGCTGCTGGCCGGCCAGAAAATTTACCTGCTGCCGGCCAGTATGCTGCCCGCCAAAAAGAACGAAGTGCTCGACTCGGTCCAGGGCTGGTGGACCCCATCGGCCGCATCGTGGCCAGAAACCTGCGCGGCAAAGAACTGAGCAAGGAGCTAAGCAAGCGCTTGCCGTAAATTGCGCGCCGGCTGCCACAACAAACCATTTTGGGTTGTTGCGGTGTTCTTCGCATCCGGCCCGCAGGCCGTCATTTATCTCCCAATGAACCATCCCATGAAATTGACCCTTGTGGCCGCCGCCGTGCTCGGCCTCGCCGGAGCTTGCCAGAATGCCGTAGCCGCCGATGGCTACGAAGTAGCCGGCCAACTGAAGAATGCGCCCGCGGGTACCGTGCTACACCTGGGCGAGCTCACCGGCAATCAGTTTGTGGAGAAAACGCAGGCCCAAACCGACGCCAACGGCAAGTTCACGCTGAAGGGCACGGCCTTGGCCCCTGGCATCTACCAGCTGAAGGTGGATGAGGCCAACCAAGTGCTGTTGTTTCTCGACAATAAAACCCACGTGCAGGTGAGCGGCGATGCCAAAAGCCTGCCCGCTACCTACGCCGTGAAGGGCAGCAAGGACGCCGAAGTGCTGCGCCAGTTGACGCTGGTGATGGACGGCAGCAAAAATCAGCTCGAAGACCTTGGCAAGCGGTACAATGCCGCCGGGCAGGCCGGTAAGGCCGATGAGATGAAGGCGATTGAGAAGGAGTATTTCGCCATTCAGGGCCGAAACAGCGCCAAAATCAAGGGGCTTATTCGCAGGAATGCGACGTCGGTGGTGAGCGGCTTCGCCGTGGGTGCGTTTCTGAACCCCGACGAGGAGTTTCAGTTTGCCGACTCGGTGGCGGCCGTGCAGCGCAAAGCCAATCCGGAATCGCCGTTCACAAAGGAGCTGACGGCCCGCCTCGAACCCATGCGGATTACGGCGCAAGGCGCGATGGCTCCGGAAATCAACCTGCCCACGCCCGAGGGCAAACCACTGGCCCTGAGCAGCCTGCGCGGTAAGTACGTGCTGCTCGATTTCTGGGCTAGCTGGTGCGGCCCCTGCCGCCAGGAAAACCCCAACGTGGTGCGGGCTTACAACAAGTTTAAGGACAAGGGATTCACGATTTACTCGGTGTCGCTGGACCAGGACAAAGCCAAGTGGGTAAAGGCGATTGAGTCGGATGGACTCACCTGGAACCACGTATCAGACCTGGCCAGCTGGAACAGCGTGGCCGGCGCGGCCTACGGCGTGAAAGCCATTCCGCAGTCGTTTCTGATTGACCCGCAGGGCCGCATCATCGCCAAAAACCTGCGGGGCGAGGCGCTGGCTGCCAAGCTGGCCGAGGTGCTGAAATAGCTTCGCCTACCAACAAAAAAGGCCTTCCGGATTACCGGAAGGCCTTTTTTGTTGGCACCCTGCGCCTAGCGCAAAAACATGGCCTGCAGGCCCGGCCAGAGCCGCTTTTTCAGGCTTACATCGTACTCCACAAGGTCGATGGTGGCGGAGGCGAGGTAGGAGAGGTTCAGGCTGGGGAACAGCACCGGCTCATAAATCTGCGTGTTGCGGATGGATACGTCGAGCAGGTTTTTTCCGAAGGCAACGATATGCGTGGCGTCGAGCTGCTCGCGCAGCCGGGCCAGCGCTACCGGCAGCTCGCTTTCCACGTTCACCAGCATCACATCCTCCATCACCAGGCCCAGCGCTTGCAGCATCTTGTTCAGAAACACGTTGCGGTGCAGCTTCACAAATTGCTCGCGCGGCAGCCGGCACAGCAGCACCACGCCCGCCGCGTTGCTGCCGAGGATACTGAACGGCGTAAGCATGGCTGGCGGTACGGCCGGCGTAGCAGCCGGCGGCGCCGCT
>NZ_BAAGZM010000045.1:0-14610 GCF_054778495.1 Hymenobacter agri | reverse complement strand
CGGCCGTGACGCGCAACCTGGCCCGCCGCAAGGCCGGCAAGGAGGAGCTGCCCGCCACGGTGGAGCCGGCCGAAATCCGCAAGGTGCTGGGCGCGCCCATTTTCGACCGCGACCAGTACCAGGACAACGACACCGCCGGCGTGGTCACGGGCCTGGCTTGGACCTCGGTGGGCGGCGACATTCTGTTTGTGGAAAGCCTGCTGAGCCGGGGCCGCGGCAAGCTTACGCTGAGCGGGCAGTTGGGCGACGTGATGAAGGAATCGGCCATTACGGCGCTGAGCTACCTGCGCTCGCGGGCCGATGAAATCGGCATCGACTACCGCTTGTTTGAGCAGTACGACCTGCACATTCACTTCCCCGAGGGCGCGGTGCCGAAGGACGGGCCCAGCGCGGGTATTGCCATTTTCACCAGCATGGCCTCGGCCTTCACCCAACGCCGGGTGCGCGCCAAGCTGGCTATGACCGGCGAAATCACCCTGCGCGGCAAGGTGCTGCCGGTGGGCGGCATCAAGGAGAAGCTGCTGGCCGCCCGCCGCGCCGGCATGAAGGACATTATCCTCTGCCCCAAAAACCGCAAGGACATCGAGGAAATCCCGGAGGACTACCTCAAGGGCCTCACCATTCACTACGCCGACCGGGTGGACGACGTGCTGCGCGTGGCCCTGCTCGACGAGCTGGTGCCGCACCCCCAGAAGCTGCCCGTGCGCGACGAGCCCGTGCCCGCGCCCGGCCCCAGCGTGGAGGTGCAGTAGGAGATGAATAGAAAGCACGTCATGCTGAGCGCAGTCGAAGCATCTCTACCGCAATAGTAACCCATCAATTAGATGACTATTGCGGTAGAGATGCTTCGACTGCGGCTGCGCTCGCCGCTTGATTCGCGGAATGCTCGGCATGACGTTCTATTGGTCTTTCGGATACTTTCCATCTAACTCCGGCGTTAGCGCTGCGGCGGGTTTTCCTCCCGTTGTACCTTAGTTGTATGAAGCAATTTTCCGCGTATCGGCTGGTGGGTTTGGGGTTGATGCTGGGCGGGCTGGGGCTGCGGCCGGCGGCAGCGCAGCAGCTTGGGGGGCGTACGGTGTTTCCGTTTCTGGACCTGCCGCCCAGCGCCCACCTGGCGGCCCTGGGCGGCATGAACCCCTCGACCCGCACCGACGACCCGAGCATGCTCTACGGCAACCCGGCCCTGCTGAACCCCGACATGGACGGCCGCCTGGCCCTGAGCTACGTGGCCTACGTGGCCGACATCAAGCAGAGCACCGTCGCCTACGTGTTCAACACCGAGAAGCTGGGCCGCCTGGGCGTGGGCCTCAGCTACCTCAACTACGGCAGCATCGAGAGCTACGACGCGGCCGGCAACAGCCTCGGCACCTTCGGCGTGAACGAATACACCGTAGGCCTGTCGGATGCTTATACCAAGGGTAATTTCACCGTCGGGGCCACCGCCAAGCTGGCCGTGAGCAGCATTGCCGGCAGCCGCTCGCTGGCCGGCGTGGCCGACGCCGGCGTGGTGTACAAGCACCCTACCGCCGATTTCACGGCCGGCCTCGTGGTGAAAAACGCGGGCTACCAGTTCATTACCTACCCCGGCACCGACCGCGGCCGCCTGCCGCTCGACGTACAAATTGGGGCCACCGTGAAGCCCGAGCACATGCCCGTGCGCTTCTCGCTCACGGCCCACCACCTGCAGCAGTGGGACATTCAGTACCTCGACCCCAACGCCCGCGGCACCCTCGACGCCAGCGGGCAGGAAAAGAAACCCACCCGCAGCTTCGGCGACAACCTGGCCCGGCACTTCACGGCCAGCGCGGCCCTGGTGCTGGGCAAGGGCCTGCAGCTGCGCGTGGGCTACAACCACCTGCAGCGCCGCGAGCTGCGGCTGGAGAACACCAGCGGCAGCGCCGGCCTCAGCTTCGGGGCCATGATTAAAATCAGCACCTTCCAGCTCGATTATACGCACGCCACCCTGCAGGCGGCGGGCTCCAGCGAGTACATCACCGTGGCGCGCAACCTCGATTCGCTGTTCAAAAAGAAGAAGTCGTAATCATTTCGGCTTGCCAACAAGTTAAGAACGTCATGCTGAGCGTAGCCGAAGCATCTCTACCGTAGTAGTAAACTCATCCGATTGGATTGCGTTGCGCGGTAGAGATGCTTCGGCTACGCTCAGCATGACGTTCTGCTTTCATCCTACCTACCCACTTGTAATCCCTGCCTACCATTCACCCGCTTTATGCAAAATTTCCTCACTCCGGCCCAGATTGTGGCCGAGCTCGATAAGTACATCATCGGCCAGCACGAGGCCAAGCGCTTTGTAGCCATTGCCCTGCGTAACCGCTGGCGCCGCCTGCACGCCCCGGCCGCCATGCAGGCCGAAATCGTGCCCAACAACATCCTCATGATTGGGGCCACCGGCGTGGGCAAAACCGAAATTGCCCGCCGCCTGGCTCACCTCGCCGACGCGCCCTTCGTGAAAGTCGAAGCCAGCAAGTTCACCGAAGTGGGCTACGTGGGCCGCGACGTGGAAAGCATGGTGCGCGACCTGGCCGAGCAAAGCGTGAACCGCGTGAAGGCCCGCCGCCAGGAAGCCGTGAAAGCCCAGGCCGCCGAAGCCGTGGAAGAAGTCATCCTCGATGCGTTGATTCCGCCCATTAGCCAGCCCGGCGGCAGCAAAAGCGGCCTGGGTTTCGGCAGTGGGGGAGGGGACGACGTGCCGTCGTCCGACACCGAGCTGAATGAGCGCACCCGCGAGCGGTTCCGCCAGAAAATCAAGAACGGCGAACTCGAAGACCGTAAAATCGAGATTCAGGTGGCGCAGGGTGCGCCCAGCATCGGTATCATGGGCGCGCCGGGGCTGGACGAAAACGCCATGTCGGGCCTGCAGGACATGCTGGGCAATATGATGCCCAAGAAAACCCGCAAGCGCAAAGTAACCGTGGCCGAGGCCCGCAAGCTGCTGCTCGACGAGGAAGCTGCCAAGCTCATCGACATGGACGAGGTGAAGGACGAGGCCATCCGGCAGTGCGAAAACGCCGGCATCATCTTCATCGACGAAATCGACAAAGTGGCCAGCAGCGGCAGCAAAAGCGGCGGCTCGGGCCCCGACGTGAGCCGCCAGGGCGTGCAGCGCGACCTGCTGCCCATCGTGGAGGGCTCGGCCGTGAACACCAAGTACGGCATCGTCAACACCGACCACATCCTGTTCATCGCCGCCGGCGCCTTCCACGTCAGCAAGCCCTCCGACCTCATCCCCGAATTGCAGGGTCGCTTTCCTATCCGCGTCGAGCTGCAAAGCCTCACCAAAGCCGACTTCTTCCGCATCCTCAAAGACCCCAAAAACGCCCTCACCAAGCAGTACGAAGCCCTGCTGCAAGCCGAGGAAGTCGAGCTCACTTTCGATGATGCCGCCCTGGAGCGCCTGGCCGAAATCGCCTTCGAGGTGAACGCCGAAGTGGAGAACATCGGCGCCCGCCGCCTGCACACCGTGATGAGCCGCCTGCTCAACGATATCCTCTACGACGTGCCCGACAAAATCGGCCCTAACGCCCGTATTCAAATCACGGCCGCGCTGGTTGATGAGCGCCTGCGCGACATGGTGAAGAACCGCGACCTGAGCCAGTATATTCTGTAGCAGCACACCAAGCTGCCCGCAACGAAAAAGCCCCGGCCAATTTGGTCGGGGCTTTTTTTATTGGCAGTTATAACGCCGGTACTAAGGCAGAATACGGGCCCGTACTTCGGTCGTCACAATGTCAGTACCATCCTCCAGTTTAATCTGGAACCAGTAGCGGATGAAGTTCGGGTTACGCTCATCCACTACCGGCGGCGTTCCCGTCATCGTAACCGTGGGTGCCGCACCGGCACTGTTCAAGCCAGCCGAATAGCCTGGAATCGTGGCAATGCGCGTCCGGTAAGCCGAATAATCGGCCAAGGTCGTCGTGAACGTAATTTCATTGGTACCAGTCCCTGCTTGGGGAGCCAGTGCGCCGTTCTTATAGTTTAACTGGTAAGCATCGGCGCTTTGCAGGTTGGTCAGGGTAGCGCCGGTGGCTACCTTGGTAATCTCCTTAATCTTGCCTTTATCGGCCGGGATTTGCAGCGTAATGGTAACGTTTCCCCCACCCGCAACCGAAGTAGTGACAATGGGAATACGCTCGAAATACGTGGCATTTTTTACCGTAACCGGGATGGCGGCTACGCTGTCCTGCAGCGGGCCAATTTTATCGCCGTAGTCCTTCTTGCACGAGAAAGTTGCCACCGACAACAGCGCAAGGGTCAAAGCCTGAATTAGAGTTTTTTTCATGACGGATTCAAACATGAGATGATTGCAGTTGAGACAAAAAGCTCAGCTTAGTTTGCCCACCACACCGGAACCGTGATGTTCGGGCGGGGATTGGGAATGTTGTTGGCGTTGGAAGAAATTTCCGTCAGCGTGTAGAAGAAGCGCTGCGGAATTACCGGGCTGTCGGCGCTGGGGTTGTCTACCGGGGCCAAGCGGGGGAAACCCGTGCGGCGATAGTCATTCCACGATTCGTAGCCGTTGCCAAACAATGCAATCCATTTTTGCGAAAGAATCTGGTTGCGCGAAACAGAGGGAGTTGAGCCACCCAGCGTCACGTACTTTCTGTTGGCAGCATTGCCCAGATAAGCAGTGATATCGGACTGAGCCACCCCGGCTTTGAGCATGGAGGCCGTGATGCCTTCCGTAAAGCGCGTCTGAGCATTCTCGCCGGTGTTCAGCACGAGTGCTGCCTCGGCCAGGATAAACTTGGTCTGGAAGTTCGTCAGCATCCGGACCGGTGCCTCACCGCTTACGCCAAGGATGTAAGTGTTGTAGACCGAGCGGTTGGTGACGCCCGGCACACCGGTGTTACTGCCGTTGTTGTAGCCGGTGAAGAGGCCGAAAGCAGTAGTAGTAGCCGCCGCGTTGGCCGGCGAATTGGTGTAGAAGCGTGGCAACCGGGGGTCGTTGCGTAGGTTCAGGCTGTCGATGAACCGCTTGCTGGCCATCTGGTCGGTAGAGCGGTTGGTGACGTTGTAGGAATAGAAGGGGTTCTGGTTACCCACCGTCGTGCCGAATGCCAGCTGGAAATCGTCGGCGTTGTCGGAGATGTAGCTCGTTGCGCCTTTGGCCAGCACTTCTTTAATGATGCTCGTAGCCAGTGCCGGCTCCTTTTTGCTGATTTGCAAGGCAAATTTCAGCAGCAGCGTGTTGCCAAACTTCTTCCACTTGCTCAGGTCGCCCTTGTAAATCAGGTCGTCGGCCGAGGTAGGAACGGTCGAGCCAGCCGGCTTGTCAAGGTCAGCCAAGCCATCGCGCACCAGGTCAAATAAGCTCTGAATACCCAACGAGGAGTTGCCTTTGTAGATATCCTCCTGTTTGTCGAAGCGCGGCTGCAGGTTAGCCGAGCCCAGCAAGGCCTGCGAGTACGGCACATCGCCCCACAGGTCGGTCACGAGGCCGAAGTTGTAGGCTTTCAGTAGTTTGGCGATGCCAGTATAGGCCGGGCCATTCTTGGCGCCGTTGTCGATAATGTTCTGGGCATCGGCCAGAGTGCCAGCGTACAGGTCAAACTGCCACTCGTTGTCGAACTCACCACGGATAGAGTAAACGTCGTAGCTCGTCGGCTGGTTGGTTACGCCAGCATAGCGCTGCATGAACAACTCGGCCACCCGGCCCACGGTATTCGTGGTTACAAAGGCCGTGTGGGCTTCCAGGTTCGTCAGGATTACGCCCGGCGGAACAACCTGAGGGTTGTTGGGGTCAAGGTTATCGCCAAAGAAGGTGTCTTTGTTGCAGCTGGAAGCAGCCAGCAGCATGGCACCCGCCGTGGCATAACGGAAAAGCGAAGAGTATTTCATATCGAAGATGAATCAATATTACAGAGTGAAGCGAAGGTTAACGCCGTAGGTGCGGGCATTCGGCGGGCCTTGCAAATCCAGACCGCGAATGTTGCCGGCGCCTTGGGTGTTCAGCTCGGGGTCGAAGTTGGCATTGGGGGCATAGTAGAACAGGTTACGACCCGACACCGACAGGCTAACCGTACCGAAGGGCGTGCGGTCGAGCAGGCCTTTGGGCAGGCTGTAGCCGAGCGACAGTTCGCGCAGGCGGTACACCGTTGCATCATACACACCCAGGTCGCTTTGCAGACCGAACGAACGCCAGTAGTCCTGGGCGCTTACCTGGATGTTGTTGGGGCGGTAGCTCGTCGTCACGCTGCCATCAGGATTGGTCGTGTTCACGGCAATCACACCGGGGATAACGCGGGGCAACTCGCGGTCAACACCGGTTTCGGCCAGCGCGCCGTTCGACTTATAGAAGTTGTTGGTGAACGAAACAATCTGGCCACCCTGGTTGGTGTCAACGAGGAACGACAGCGTTGCGCCTTTGTAGCTCAGCGTGTTGGTTACACCAGCCTGCCATTTAAAGTTCGGGTCGGCAATAATTTCACCAGCCAACTCGGGGACGAATAGACCCGTAGTGGGGTTGATGAGGTACTTGCCGTCGGGCGAAGTCGCCTTTTTGTTGCCCACAATAATGCCGTAGGGCTGGCCCACCTGGAACGAAGGAATGGTGCCCGTGAAAGCGTTGCCGTTGATAGACGAGCGGGTCACGCCGTCGGCCAGCTCAATCACCTCCGAGCGGATGCGGGTGAAGTTGGTCGTGATGTCCCACTTGAAGTTCGAGGTGCTCACGGGAGTGATGGTCAGCAACGCTTCAATGCCCTTGTTATCGAGGCGGCCAGCGTTAGCTACCCGCTGCTGGAAGCCCGTGGTGGCGGGCGTGGTCAGGCTGATAATCTGGTCGCGGCTGGTCTGATAGAAGTACGTTGCGTCCAGGGTAATGCGGTTCTTGAGGAAGCCGATTACGATGCCGCCTTCGTACGAGCGCGTGAATTCGGGGCGCAGGTTGGGGTTGCCTTGCGTATCGCCCAGGGTGAAGCCACCAGCACCGTTGAAGGGGAAGTTCAGGTTGGCCACGTTGTTGCCGTAGCTGGCCACGCCGTAAGTGGTGGCCAGGTTGTACGGGTCAGCATCCTTACCTACTTGGGCTACTGCACCTTTCAGCTTGGCGTACGATAGAATGTCAGAGTTGATTTTCAGGGCGTCGGTCAGGATAACCGAGGCGCTGGCCGAGGGGTAGAAATACGTGTTGTTATTCTTCGGCAGCGTAGAAGACTGGTCAACACGGCCGGTCAGCGACAGGAACAGGTAGTTATTATACGACAAGTCCAGCGAGCCGTAGTAGCCCAGCAAGCGACGAATCGAAGAGCTTTCGCCCGTACCGTTCGAGTAAACCGAGCCTACTGAGGAGTTGGGGAAACCAGCTACCAGCAAGTTGTCAGCACGCGAGGTAACGCTCTGGAAACGACGCGAGTTTACTTGCTGGCCCAACAACAGGTTGGCATTGAAGCCCTCGAAGAACAGGTTGTCTTTCTTCAGCGTCGCAATCAGGTCGCCGGTGAATTCGCTGCGATAGAAAACCTGGTCGAGCACCTGACCGGTGGGGACGCGGGCTGCGCCCGGCGTGAACACCCCTTTCCGCCGGTCGGTGTAAGTATCCAGGCCCGCGCGGTACATCACATTCAGCCAGGGCGTAATGTTGTACGCAATGTTGGCTACGCTGATGAAGCGGGTCAGGTCCGACGTCGTCGTCACGTACTGGCGGTTCCAGCGCGGGTTGTCGGTGCCGGCAAAGAAGATGCTACGGCCCGTAGTGGGGTTCACGTAGGGGAGGCCTTCCAGGTCGTAGCTGCGCGGCACGTTAACCAGTGTACCGAAGGCGCTGCTGCCGTTGCCGATAGCCGAACCTAGCTGGTTGGAGGTGGTGAAGTTAACCGAGCCGCCCGCCGTCACTTTGTTGAGCAGCTTGGTTGCACCGCCCAGCTGAATGTTGGTGCGGTTCAGGTCGTTGAACTCCGAAATGCCTTTTTGCGCAGTGTTGTTTATGCTCAGAATGAAGTTCTGGTCGGCATTGCCGCCGCGCAGGCTCACGCCGTTGGTGAGGAGGCGGCCGGTGCGGAAGAAGTCCTTAATGTTGTTGGGGTAAGCTTGGTAGGGCAGCAGCGAACCATCGCCGAGGCGCAGGCCGTTGGCAATCGTGGGCGTGGTACCGAAGCGAGGGCCCCACGATGCGGCCGAGCCCGTGTTGATGTCGCCATACACACCGCCCGCTGCCGGCAGCGCGGTCAGGTTCGTGCCATTCAGGCCTTGGCCGTAGTCATTCTGGAACTTCTGGATACCGTACACCTGCTGGAAAGCGAGGCCCGAAGTAGCCGTGATTTCAAGCTTCTTGTTGGCATTGCGGCCCGATTTGGTGGTGATGATAACAGCACCTGCCGAAGCACGCGAACCGTACAGTGCGGCCGCCGCCGGGCCTTTCAGAATGTTGATGCTTTCCACCGACTCGGGGTCGATGTCGAGGGCACGGTTCGACGTTTGGGCGCCGCCCAGCGTGCCGAGCGAGCCGCCGTTGGTGCGGTCGAGGCTGTTGCTAATCGGAATACCATCCACCACGAACAGCGGCTGGTTGGTGCCCTGCAGCGACGTGATACCGCGGATGTTGATGTTGGTCGACGAGCCGGGCAGGCCGCTCGAGTTGGTGATGGTCACACCCGAAACTTTGCCTTGCAGCGCATTCAGTACGTTCGGCTCCGATTTCTGCGAAATCTGGCCGGATTTGATTTCCTGCGTAGCGTAGCCCAGCGAGCGGATGTCTTTTTCAACACCTAGTGCCGTTACGACTACTTCGCTCAGCTGCTTGTTGTCTTGAGCCAGGACGACGTTGAACTGTGACTCGTTGCCGATTGCGCGCTCTTGCGTGGCCATGCCAACCGACGAGAACACCAGCGTGCCGCCCGTGGCTGGCACGGCTAAGCTAAAGTCGCCGTTGGCATTGGTTGAAATGCCGGTGGACGTTCCTTTCAACAGCACGGTCACACCGGGCAGTCCCTCTCCGGATGTTTGGTCGGTTACCCGGCCCGAAACGGTACGGGTTTGGGCCAGTGCGCCAGTGATGAAAGTAAACATGAGCACCAAGCTCATGAGTAGGAATTTTTTCATGGGTAAAAAAATGATGGTTAGAAAAAGAACAAAAAGACGATGAACAGAGGCCTATGGTCAAAAATAGGCAGTGAATTGCGCATTGTAGTGCAATAAATGCATTTTTTGGCCATAAAGCCTATTGGGTGGTTATGGTGATGAATATTGCATGAATAAGAAATTCAGATGATGCGATTTGGTGGGAAAATGGATTATCTGATTGACTGTCAAAGGCATTATTTTGTCGGCACTGCTTGATACACGATGTAGCTGCCATATCGGGCAGGTACTGAAACAGTGTGACGGTCCTACTTTACTTGCAATTATCGCTGCTCGAATTGTAGGCTACTGGGCATGTGTGTGTAGTTCATTGCTGCCCCAGCGGGTGATGTATGAGAGAGGCTTGTCCATCGCAGTCCGATAACCAATCTCGATAGTTGAGTGCCGCGGAAAGATAAGCGACGGCGCCGAGTGTTTGTAGAAATTTTGGGTGAACGACATTAAACAATAGGCGCAAGCGGCAACTGGCGCGGTAGGTGCTTGATGCGCGTACCGATGTTTTTACACACACGCAACGGATGGAAAAGCAGCATGCAGCATTTCCTGTCTGTTTTTACAGGAGTACAGCACCGTGCAAAAGGCTGTGGGTTTGAACCAGCCGAGGGCCTTGTTGCAAAGGTTGTGTGGCTATTTAAGTGGCGGGTATGTAAATTATTAAATCTGATAAAGCATGGACTTATGCTCTACCACGGCACATGCTGGCCTTGCCAGGTCAGGAAGCTGCCATTTTCTTCGGCGTGCAGTTGTTCGGCCAGGCGGATGATGCCGCGAGCAGAGTCGGCCGGCTCTTGGGTGGCATGCTCGCCGCCCATTTCGGTGCGCATCCAGCCCGGGTCGACGAGCAACGAAATCAGGCCCATGTGGCCAACTTCGGCGGCCAGGCTGCGCATGTACATGTTTAGGGCGGCTTTGCTGGCGCTGTAGTGGTAGGGGTCGCCGGTAGCCTTCCAGGTGAGGGAGCCCTGGCCCGACGAGATGCTGAGAATGCGCCCCTTGCGGCCGGCGCGCAGCAACGGCAGCAGCGCCTGGGCCACCAGCAGCGGCCCGATGGCATTCACCTGCATGGTTTCGATGGCGTCGTCGTGGGTGAGCTGGCCCAGGCGCTGGTGGTCATCGCCCGAGCCGGCGTGGGGGTACACCCCGGCGTTGTTGATGAGTACATCGAGGGCGTCGGTGGCTTGCTGCGTGGCCACCACGGCCCCGGCAATGGAGGCTGCGCTGGTAACGTCGAGCGGCAGCAGCACGAGGCGGTCGGTGTACTGCTGCTTCAGGGTTTGGAGCTTGGTGGCCGCGGCGGGCTGGCGGCAGGCGGCAAATACCTGGTCGCCGCGCTCAAGGTACTGGCGGGTGAGCTCGAGGCCAAGGCCGCGGTTGGCTCCGGTAATGAAAGCGCGCATGAATGATTGAAGAACGGGTTGAATAATGGCAATGGGCAAACGGATGCGCAGTTTACGCACAAAAGCGCAGTCGATTGCGACCCGGCCGGCTGGCCAGCCTGAGGTTTACTTGGTGCAGCACGTACTTGCGCTTCGTATGAACAACCTGATTACTTCCCTGGGGGTGGCTGCAGCCCGCGCCCTGCTGCCGCAGCTCGGCGAGCTACTCCGCGACGCGGTCGATTCCGGCGCTTCAGTAGGCTTTTTGCCGCCGCTGCCCGCGGCCGAAGGCATCGATTACTGGCAAAGTGTGGTGGCGGCCATTGAGGCCGGACACCGGGTGCTGCTGGTGGCCCACGCGCCCGGTACGGGCGAGCTGGTCGGTACTGTGCAGCTCGACCTGGCCACCCGGCCCAACTCACGGCTCCGCGCTGAAGTTTCGAAGCTGCTGGTGCATACGCGGGCGCGCCGCCGGGGCGTTGCCCGCCAATTGCTGGAAGCACTGGAAACGCAGGCCCGGCAACTGGGCCGCACCACGCTCATCCTCGATACCCGCCACGGCGACGGCGCCGAAACGCTCTACCGCACCCTCGGCTACCAGTTCGTGGGCATCATCCCGGAGTATTTCATCAACCACGACGGGCGGCCCCACGCCACCGCCGTGTACTATAAGCTGCTCGGTGGGTAGCCACCCCAGCCGCATCCGGCTGATAAATGCCCGCTTCGTTGCTTTGCCGAAACATTGCACTCATTCCTTCCATGCGTTTTCTGTTTTTAGCATTGACCGGGGCGCTGGCGACAGGTGGCCCGGACCACGCCCAGACCAACCCAGCCGCCGACACCACGGGCCTGACGGCTTCTCTGCGCCAGCTCTGGCAACAATCGGCCCTGCCGGGCTTCGCCGTGGCGGTGGTGCGGCCCGATGGCGTGGTGTATGAGCACGGATTTGGCTACGCCAACATGGCCCGCCGCCAGCCCTACACCGCCACCACGGTGCAGGTAATCGGCTCGGTGAGCAAAACCCTGATTGGCGTGGCCTTGCTGCAGGCCCAGGCCGCCGGCCAGCTGCGTCTCGACCAGCCCGTGAACGAGCTGCTGCCGTTCGCAGTCGCCAACCCCTATTTTCTTACCCAGCCCATCACCCTGCGCCAACTGGCCACGATGACCGCCGGCCTGACCGACGACCAGTCGTTCTACAACAAGCGGGCCTACGCCAAGGGCTACTCGTCGCCGCTGACCAGCCAGGAATATCTGCGCCGGACGCTTACGCCGCAGGGGCAGTGGTACCGGCGCCAGCAGTTCGTGCCGCACGCGCCCGGCACCTACTACGCCTACAGCAACGAAAGCGCGGCGCTGGCCGCCCTGGCCCTCGAGCGGGCCACGGGGCAGCCCTACAGCGAGTACACGCGCCAGCACATTCTGCAGCCGTTGGGCATGACGGATTCGGGCTGGTCGCGCGCCGAAGTGGACACCACCCGCCTGGCCACGCTCTACGACGAGCGGGGCCGGCCCGTGCGCCCGTACTACGGCGTCACCTACCCCGATGGCGGCCTGTTTTCCAGCGTGCACAGCCTGGGGCGCTACCTGCACGCCATCATCAACCCCACTATTGCCGGGGCTCCGCTGAACACGACGCAGCGCGACTCCCTAATTCGCCCGCAGTTCTCAGCGGCGCACCCTCCGCAGCACCTCGACCCCAGCGAGCCGAACCAAGGGCTGTTTTGGGCGCAGCGGCGCAATGGCACGGTGGGCCACACGGGCGGCGATACCGGCCTCAGCAGCTTCCTGTTTTTTGACCCCGTGACGCGCGTGGGCAAAATCTTCGTCACCAACACCGAGCTGAGCAGCCGCACGGCCGCCGAGTTCAAGGCCATCTGGCAGGCGCTTGATGTGGTGCATTAATAACTAAGAAAGCCGCATTTCCGGCCCGCAGCTTGTGAACAGTCTGTGGAGGTAGTGAAAAAAAGAACGTCATGCTGAGCTTGTCGAGGCATCTCTACTGCGATAGTAAATGAATTACTTGCGCGGTAGAGATGCTTCGACAAACTCAGCATGACGCTCTAGGGTATTGTTATAGGCGGCTGTTCTTAAGCCCTAGCCAGCCGCCACGGCCTTGCGGCGCGAGCCCGTTTTAGGCACCCGCTCCTCGCCTTGGGCCAGTAGTTCGTCGTCGCGCTCGGTTTTCTTCACCCAGCTCACTGAGTACAGGTCCTTGCGGCGGTCGCGCAGGTTGCGCACGGCCCCGCTGGTGTTCAGGTCCTTCAGTAGGTCAAGGTCGAGGTCGGCAATGAGGGTCATTTCCGTGTTGGGCGTGGCCTCGGCCACGATGGCGTCGTGCGGGAAAGCGAAGTCGGAGGGGCTGAACACGGCCGACTGCGAATACTGAATGTCCATGTTCTCGATGCGGGGCAGGTTGCCCACCGAGCCGGTGATGGCCACGTAGCACTCGTTTTCGATGGCGCGGGCCTGAGCGCAGAGGCGCACGCGCTGGTAGGAGTTCTTGGTGTCGGTCCAGAACGGCACGAACAGGATTTTCATGCCCTCGTCGCTCAGCATGCGGCTCAGCTCGGGGAATTCCACGTCGTAGCACACCAGAATGCCGATTTTGCCGAAATCGGTGTCGAAGCACTTCAGCTTGTCGCCGCCGCGCATGCCCCAGTAGCTGGCCTCGTCGGGCGTCACGTGCAGCTTGTACTGCTCGTCCATGGTGCCGTCACGGCGGCAGAGGAAGGCCACGTTGTGCAGCTTCTCGTTTTCGTACACCGGCATCGAGCCGGCCACGATGTTGATGTTGTAGCTCACGGCCAGCTCCATCATCTTGGCCTTGATGGGCTCGGTGAAGGCCGCCATGGCCCGGATGGCCACCGCCGGCGAGTCCTCGTTGGTGAGGGCCATGAGCGGGGCGTTGAAGAACTCCGGAAACAGCACGCAGTCGGCCTTGTAGCCGCTCACGGTATCCACGAAAAACTCGATTTGCTGCATCAGGTCTTCCAGCGAGCGGGTGGCGCGCATCTGCCACTGCACAATGCCGATGCGGACGTTGGATTTGGTGTTGCCGATGAGCTTTTCCGTCTCCTCGTAATACACGTTAATCCATTCCAGCAGCGTAGCGTAAGCCTTTGATTCCGAGTCGTAGGGCAGGTAGCCGCGAATGATTTTGCGCACGTAGAACTCGTTCGAGAGCTGGAACGTGAGAATGGGGTCGACCAGCTCCTTGTTGCGTACCATCTCCACGTACTTGGCCGGCGTCATCTCGTTGGCGTAGGCGGCGTAGCCGGGGATGCGGCCGCCGGCTACCATAGCGCGCAGGTTCAGGTTCTCGCACAGCTCCTTACGGGCGTCGTAGAGGCGGCGGCCCAGGCGCAGCGAACGGTACTCGGGGTCCACAAACACGTCGACGCCGTAGAGCGTGTCGCCGTCGTCGTCGTGGGTGTCGAACTTGCCGTTGCCCGTGATTTTAGCATACGTGTGCTTGTCGCCGAACTTGCTGTAATCCACAATGATGGCGAGCGCAGCGGCCACCAGCCGGCCGTTGTCCTCAATGCCAATCTGGCCCTCCGGAAACTTCCGAATCAGGGCCGCAAACTCGTCGGCCGCCCAGGCGCCTTCCATGTTGGAATACACCTTGTCCATAATTTCCTTGATGGCCTTGAAGTCGGAGCGGCGCAGCGTACGCAGCACTAGCTTGTGAGCCGGCACGGCAGTGGGCGTGAGGCGCTCGGCAAGCACGGCCGGCGAGGGCTTGCCCACCTTTTTGGCGTGCGCGCCGCCGGGTGCGGCTTTGCCGTTGGTAGCCGAAGAAGCGGCAGATTTGCCGTTAGAAGAAGTTGCCATAAGAATCGAAAGCGAAAAGGGTGGAACCACCGGGTTCCGGAGCCCGGCAACCGTGCCGGCCCCCAAATTTACCCATGAAAAAACCCGTTGGCGGCAGTTGCCAACGGGTACTCAAACGGCAAAACCGTCAAAACGGTGCAATGTTCGGCTGCGGGCTACTCGCGCACTACCCGGCGCGTGGCCGTGCCTTGGGCCGTTTGCACCGTGAGTAGCAGCACGCCGCGGTAGCTGCCCAGCGCATCGGCCCCAAGCACGATGCTGGCCGCGCCGCCGCCGTAGCCGCGCCGGAACAGTAGCCGGC
>NZ_BAAGZM010000044.1:0-14835 GCF_054778495.1 Hymenobacter agri | reverse complement strand
GCCGCGACGCGGCCACGGCCCGCCGCCTCTGGGCTGCCCTGCCTAGGCGCTACCAGCGGCACTGCTGGTACTTCACCGACCTGTTGCCGGCCTGCGCGCAGGCGTTTCCAGCCGGTCCGCACCGGCCTTGTCCCAAGGGCGAAGGGCAAACCAATATTGTCGAAGCCGTGAATTGCTCCTTGCGCCAACGCTGCGGCGTGCTCGTGCGCAAATCCTGCTCCAGCAAATCACTTACCATGCATGCACACGGCGCGAATCAAGATTTGCATTGACCGGCATAACCAAAGAACCATCCTCAATTAGACCACCGCCGACTTTTTAGGTATCTGGATGGGTATTAATGCACTATTGGTACCCCCTGTTATCTTTAAATACTTTGTTATAGTTTAATAACCGCTGACGCGCTTTCTGCTCTTTATCGGACTTCTTAACCTGTTCCATTTTACGGCGTTGCTTTCCCGACCGCGAGAATTTATCGTAAATCAACCCAATAGGCCCGCCGCTTGTTGGGGGTGGAGGGGGCGGTGTTGAATCAACAGCAAAAACTGGCTGTAGTTTTATCCTTTGGGGCCCTTTTATCAAAGAGACGGTTGGTCGTTTTATATTGCGTAGGGCCCGGTTGATGCTCGCCCTATCCACACGATCAGCCGTAATACTTACTTCGCGTAGACGAATTGAATCGCGTTGCATACGCACATGCACTACGAACTGAGCTAGCGATGTACCGGGCAATATGAGCAAGTGTGGTTTATAACCCAACAGTTGGAAGAGGATCGTATCAGCCGGAGCGGCGGACAAGATAAAGTTTCCCTGGGCATTTGTCAAGGCTACTTGTCGGGTAGCTCGAATTCGCACAGTGACCCCAAGCAAGCCGTGCTTCGTAACGGCATCGCTCACCGTTCCGCTTATCCGTATCATTCTATCTGACGGAATAGACTGCGCCCAAATGGGTTGGTAACCAAAACATAGAAGCGCCAGTATTAGCAAACGAAATAGGTGCATCCACTGCCCATCAGTTTTGGGGTTGTGCCTTTTCTTGCTGCCTGTTCGCAGTCTACAATTCATGAACTATTTCATCAACTACTTCATTAACCGCTCGGTCCCTCTGCCGCCAAACAGCGTCAGTAGTTAAGCAATTCGCTTCATTTTAAACAATTCGGAGTTGCGGGATTGAAGCAGCCTACCCGATGTGGCACCAACCAACATTAAAGCGATAAAAACTGACTTTACATAAAGCAGATAAGACTACGAATGTAATAATTAATCAGCTAAGTAGGGGCACGCGATGAGGTAGTCCAGACAGGCCGTACACCACTCTAAGAACGTATTGGGGAATCAGTTCGGGCATAACCGATTGATACACATTGTTGAGTTAGCCACGAGCAGCTAGGTTTCGTGGCTGGCGGGGGTGAACTCGTAGTCGATGGCAAGTCGGCGGAAGCAAGTAAACCAGGCAAACGTGCGTTCGACGACCCAGCGCTTGGCTACGGGCACAAAGCCGCATGCGGTGGGCGGGTGACGAGTTGGTGGATGATCCCGAGCGTAAGCAGATGGGTCGCAAAGCGCCCGCGGTAGCCTTTATCCGTTACCACCGTGGTCAGGCGCGGGCCCCAGTTCGGGCGTGTGGGCAGCATGTGCAGCGCCTGGGTGCCGTCGTGGCCGTTGGCAGCGTGGACGCGGCACGCGAAAATGCGTCCGTCCACGTTAGTGACAATCTACCGTTTGCGTCCGTTGACGTACTTGCCCCCGTCGGTGCCCCGGTGCTCAAAAATGCGGGGCGCGAGTTTGACACTCTGGCTGTCCACGCAGACGGGCGAGGGCGTCGGCGCACGATTCGCGGCCAGCCGGTTGGCTTGGTTTAGGGCCTGATTGACTTGCTGCCACAAGTGCTGTTGCTGCCAGCGCCGGAAATAGTAGTAAACCGCCGTCCACGCGGGAAACGAGGCTGGCAAACTGCGCCATTGGCAACCCATTCGGCAGATATAGCGCACCGCATCAACCACTTGGCGTAGGCACAGGCGGCGTTTGCGTTGCACCGGCAACAGCGGCGCCATAACTTGCCATTGCGAGTCAGTGAGTGGTTGATGTCCGTCAACCACAATGCTAGCGGAGCCTAGGAACTCCGCCTGCAACTTACTGACTCGTTTCCTTTTTCACCACAGCTAATTCCCTAACACCCTTTTAAGAGACAATGCCTTTTGCTTTGCCTCAAGGGAGCCGGTTGATAACTCGCCACTGCAATTCAGTGATATTAAGTTGGAAGCACCTATAGCCTGTTAAAATTTAAGGATAAGGTGTCGAATGCTGGATAGGAAGATGGTTACTTCGGGACCGGTGGTTTCACATTCGTAGTCTCGGCTCAAGCGTCGGTCCCATTGCAACCAGCTGATGGAGCGCTCGACCACCCAGCGAGTGGGCACGGGGGTAAAGCCGCCGTTGCCCGTGAGCCCGGGGGTGTGTCCAATCGCCAGCCGCTGTGAGCCCGGGTCCACTGGGCCAGGGGCTGGCCGTCGTAACCGGCATCGGCCAGGACGAGGGCAAGTCGCTCAAACCCCTGCTGGGCCAGCTTTTGTAGGGCGGCCTTGCCGCCGACCTAGTCGTTTTCGTGGGCCGGTCCAACGTGCGCGGCCAGCAGCAGGCCACCCGTATCAACGAGGAGTTGGCGCTTGCGGCCCTAGATTTCTTTGTGGCCGTCAAAGCCCTTGTCCCGCACGCCCCGCTCCCTGCATTTGACCGATTGGGCATCCAGCACGGCCACGCTCGGGCTCGCTTGCCGGCCGGGCGCGGCCCGCTGGCGGTGGCGGCGCACTAGGACCTGGTTAAGCGCTGCCCAGCGCCCATCGGCCTGCCAGCGCTGGAAAATGCTTGCGACAGCGCGTATCGGGCAATAGTTCTTGAATAACTTGCCACTGGAAATCAGTCAGGTCCGTTTCGTACATCTTTGGTCGGATGAAAAAAGACAGCAACCAGGCTGGTTTCTTTATGTCTAACAACTACTTGTAAATTTTAACACGCTCTAAAAAGCAGAGCCATTATTACTGATTTTACTTAGATGGCGATTCTTCTTTCATCATAGTGCAAAGTAGTTCGGTTCTGTGGACGACGTCTTCTTATACTATATACAATAAGCTTCGCTCGGTCGAATCAGAATTTATTGTCCCTCATCCGGTGAAAACAACGTTATCCATTTACTGACGTTGGCAGTTGGTTCTGCTGCATTAAACGCATTACCGAGGTCTTGTGAAATGCCTTTCCCCGGCGCGTATGGTAGCCGTGAGCATTGAGCTCGGCAGCAATAGCAGCCAGAGTCAGCCCGTCGCGCCGCAACAGCGTAGCCAGCCGGCGGGCCTGCTTGTTGGGTACTGCCTCCTGCGCGTTACGCTGTACCACTGCCCTGCCTAAGGCCCGCGATTCGTTAGTAAAGTTCTCGGGCTTGCCCAGGGTGAAACCCCGGGCTTTTTTGGCCGATAGCCCTCGCTTAGTGGAATCGGAAATATCCTTGGCTCCCTTCTGGGCCACGGCCGCAAGAATATTAATGGTGAATTCATCGGCATTGGGGATGTCGCAGGCCTTGAAGCGCACGCGCTCCTCCATGAGCTTGGATGTAAAGTAGACGCTGCGGGCTAAGCGCGACATCTCGGCTACTAATAGGGTTGCCCCGACGGTGCGGGTTTGCACGATGGCCTTGGCCATTTCGGGCCGGTTGTTCTTGCGCCCGCTTTCCACCTCAATGTATTCGGACAGGATGCGGTCGCCAGGTTGCAGGAAGCGGTGGGCAATCAGGCGCTGTCCTTCGAGGCCGAGGCCACTTTGGCCTTGGCGCAGGGTCGAGGCCCGTAGATAAAGGATGTAGTCCACAGATACAAGAGGTATCGACCGAAAAAAACAAATTGCGAAGTGAAGTTACATTCTAATAATGGTCGTTCTTGACTTGTAACTTTTTTCATTTAATGAAAAATATATCTGCCAACCCGCCTTTTTACTTGGGTATGTGGTCGCCGGCAGTTTGGCAAAACGCTTGGGCTACTCATCCGACACATCGGCCGGACTCGGTGTGGCGTTAGGCCCAGAAGTCAGGAAAGCGCCGGTTCACGTTATTCACGTACAGCTGTTCGCGCACCACCGAGCTGTACCAGAACGGCACCTGCTCCGGCGATGCCCCCTGCAACAAGGGGGTGCTGGCGATGCGGTGGTGCTTCATGAAAGACACGAACCGGTGGGGCCACTCCGTCAACAACCAGTGCGCTTGCAGCAGCACCGTGCAGCGCGCATCGAACGGCAAGTGCTCAAACGAGCGCGCCGCCCGCAGCTGTTCGACAGCCATTTCCGGCAGACTTGGTTCGGCCTGCCGTGCCAGGGCTTGTTGCAGGGGTGAGCAAGCGGGCTTGTCGCTGCTGAGCACCCGCACGAGCTGGTGCAGAACGCCAAAGTACAGGTGCGGGTAACCGACCGCTGCGGTCCAACCTTCTGTTAAAATCCGCTCCCATTCCAACTGGGCCCGAATTATGGACGCAGGCGCACCAACGGCTTCTGCGCGGGCCAAGTCAAAGCCGCACCGAAAGCAATGCGAAATGGGTACATCGGGCAATTCGAGTTTATGGCCCAGGTCGATGCGAAAAAATATTACGGGGGCTTGACAGTTGGGGCAATGGTCGTGGAGGCAGAGGCCACACTCGGGGCACGCCAGGGACAACGCCAGCCGCCAGTGGGTGCGGTAGTAGGGGGTCGCGCCGTCGCGCCGCAAGCACCCCGGGCAAAAGAGCAGCCCATAGCGGCGGCGCGTTCGGTGGTAAATGCCGAGGGGCAATACCCAGTCGGTGTTCCCGTAGGGGTTGTGCTGTAGGTACAGGCGGCCTTCGTACGAGCGCAACGTCGTCGCGTGAATGCGCGAAGCGACACTCGGTGTCCGCTCAGTCAACCCGTCAAGCACCGCCGCGGGCGCGGCTTTGTCCACGTCCCGGTTCCAAACGCTGGTTTCCGGAAAAAGCACTTTGGTGAAGGTGTAGACTTTGCATTCGTGCGCGTGCGCCAAGCGCACTAGCCAACTGGACAGGAGTTCGTCCGGCTGGGGTGGCACGCAGAAAGGCAAACGACCGGAGGTCATGGGATGCGACATTTCTAGTTTTCATGCAGTGCTGGCCGTCACGTGCTTGACGATGGCCACCGTCACCCGCTCTTGACCGCTGCGAATGGCCTCCACGGTGGCCTTCTTCAAAATCGTATACAGCCCCCCCATGCTCCCTTGGCAGATGTCGAACAGCGTTCTGGCCAGCGGGTCGTTCACCAAGCCCGAGGGGTGTTTCAACGGCAGTCGTCCTTCGTAACTGCTCAGCAAACGAAAAAAGTCGTCGTTAAATTGCCAGGGCACCAAGCGCACTACCGGCATCCGGCTCTCCAATTGCTTATCGTACTGCAGGGCATTGTATGCCGTTTCAATCCCGGCACCCACAATCGGGATGCGCAGTTTGCTGGCGAGGTCGCGCAGCAGATTCAAGAAATCGTAATGTGCCCGGTGGGAACCTGCCAGTAAATTATGAATTTCGTCAATGAGCAACATGCGCACGTTCGCTTTAACCATCATGGCAACGACGCGCCCATGTCGGTTGCGGACGTTCTCCTGGGGCGGGAAAGGTACCCGCAGCACGTTCAGTATGTTCATATAGAAGAGTTGTTCGTCGGCGCGCAAGGGCGCTCGGACCAACAACGCCGGGTGCTGACGCGTCCCGTCAGAATTTTCCACTTCTGGATGAAGCTCGGTGAAACGCTCCAACAGCGCGGTTTTGCCACTGTCGATGTCCCCAATAATCATCAAGCCCGGCGAGCGCTGGTGCGGAACATGGCGAAACGAGTCGTTCAATTGGCCCAGAATGAATTCCACCCGCGGGTAGGAAATCCACGGAATGTCCTCCACAAACGCAAACCGGCGGGCATCCGGACCGGACATGACTTCAACCGTTTCAGGCCTCAAATGCTCCATGATGCTTTGCGCTAATCAAATGGGCGAATGTGTGCCCGATTGCATTCAGGTATCGGAACGTCATCTGAAAGCGGACTTGTGGCAGCATCCAGGTCATCTTCACCTGCTTGCATCAGGCGGGCGGTTTCCGTGACGGGCACCCCTTGAATGACGCGGTTTTCGAGCTTGGTCATGCGGATTCGCTTCGTCTTCGCGATGCTATCCTGTATAAGTAGTCGCATGGTCACCAGTCCCGCCATGATTTCAGGCACGTTTTCGTCTGCTTTTCCCTGTTGACGCAGCATTCTCCTGACCGCGACGTATTCATGCTGCGTCATTGACGGATACCCCCGGTTCCTATAAGGAATTTTGTGGTATATGTTGGTGTCAGGGTCCAGGAAATAGATGTGGCTTATGTCGCGGGGGTCTTTCTTGAAGAGAAACTTTTCTTTGCTGTGTGCCCCAGGCCCCCTGAATCTTTGCAGAATATGCGAATTATAATGGATGTAACCAATTTGAATTCCCTCGCGTGTAATTACCCGTTCTTCGGCCGGCATGAAGTCCAACCGTAATTGGAGTTCATTTACGGCGCAACGAGGCCGGTCACGTTCCGCAAGGTCAGCTATGCCCCGCCGGTAACGCGCAATCGGAACCTGCCCAATTCCGTCATGAAGCGTGTTATGGTATACGTTAACCAAGTAGACCACGAACCACTTCTCAAACTCAGCTAATGTCAGGGCTGCGTATTTGGTGGAATCATAGTGCCCCTTGGCTTTGGAATTGGAGTTCGTGGTGCCCGGTAGTATATGCATTTCCTGTAGAAAAGTTCGCAGGCCACGTTCTATGTGACCGCCCATGTGTGGGACACGGGGCGGCCGGTGTTCCCGTCTGATACCGTATTTTTTGCAGGCCCGGCCCAACATCGTGCCCTTGAATTCGCGGGCATTATCCGTGTGCAACACCTTAATCCCCCCCTGACACGGCCATTCGCCGGCAATGCCTTTTTCGGCCAAATACCCGTGCTTGGGCAAAAAAGCGTGTACCATGCACAAGCCAGTGCCCGCGGCGCCCGGATGCTCAAACGAGAGGTAGAAGCCGAGTACCATGCGGGAATACACGTCAATGGCAAGTGTCAGAAAGGGCCGGCCCACCACCATTCGGTACGTTTCATCCACTAAGTCCACATCCGCCGTCGCGTGGTCTATCTGCACAAAGGCGTGCGGGTAATCGTCGCCCGTTAAACGCCCTTTTATTGACGAGTACAGGTTACGGGCTACGTCGGCTCCCCGGCGGCGGCGCACGCGTTCTTCCGTTGGCACATCGCTGATGCGCCGGTTGACGGCTTTCGCACTGGGAGCCTTCACGCCGGCTTGGTAGCAGAGCAGTTGAATTTCCCGAAGTACTTGGGAAGGCCTCTTTTGCTGCAGCGTGAGGTAATGCGTTTGAATGCATTGCTCCACTAATTCCTCTACTTTCGGAGTTAGGCGCCGTAAGCCCTTATAAGGACCAGGCTTCTGGCGCACCAAGCCGCTTACTGTCTGCGCACGGGCATAGAGTTTCAGCCAACGATACACCGTGGCCCGGCCCAAACCGTGTTGCTGCGCAACCTCAGCTACCGTTAGCGCAGGTGGCTCGGTTAATAACGGCTCCAGTATTTTTAAACGCTTGCAGGCCTTTCGCCACGCCTTATTGGGCACGGTCGCTATGTCGTCGCGTGCTTCCACTAGTAAATTACCTGATGTATCGGCGGCCTGTTCCGTTTCGGATGCAATAAGTACCGGTTCTTCACCGACAGCAGAAGGCTTACGAGACCGATGCATAGAATTAGTAGTCAGTTAAGTTAACCCATCCTAAACCCAATACAGAGCAGCAAATTCTATGGGCCAATGTTAAACCCGATACCTTGCACTAAGATAAGAAATTTACAGCAATACTAGCTGCTTCTATATAAGAAACTTACACACCACAATCGGGTTTTCTCATTAACATGGGCACAGAAATATAAGTAGTGTCAGGGTTGGAGATTGAAATTATCAACATCTAAGAACAAAAGTGGCTTTGAAGGATGGTTGTGTCTCACTATTTAGAACATTCAACAGCAACCCGCAGCCCGGCGAAATCTCGCTCTCGCACAACGGCGTGCTGTTTCTGGATGAGCTGCCCGAGTTCAAGCGCACGGTGCTGGAGGTGATGCGCCAGCCGCTGGAAGAGCGACGCGTGACGATTTCGCGGGCTAAAATCAGCATCGAGTTTCCGGCCAATTTTATGCTCATCGCGAGCATGAATCCGTGCCCCTGTGGATTTTATAATCATCCTGAAAAAGAGTGCGTTTGCGGGCCGGGCGTGGTGCAAAAGTACCTGAATAAAGTGAGCGGGCCGCTGCTCGACCGCATCGACCTGCATGTGGAGGTAACGCCCGTGACGTTTGACCAGATGACGGAAGCGCGCAAGTCGGAAACCAGCGCCGACATTCAGGCGCGGGTCGATGCAGCGCGGCTGGTGCAGGAAAAGCGCTTTGCTGATTATGGCGATATCCATTCCAACGCTATGATGCCGCCGCAGATGGTGAAGGACCTCTGCCAGATTAGCGAAGACGGCCGCCAGCTGCTGAAAACCGCCATGGAGCGCCTCGGCCTGAGCGCCCGTGCCTACGACCGCATCCTGAAAGTGGCCCGCACCATTGCCGACCTGGCCGGCACCGACAACATTGAAATCAACCACCTGGCCGAAGCCATTCAGTACCGCAGCCTCGACCGCGAAGGCTGGGCGGGGTGAGGCGCTGTGCTTGCCCCAGCGCCGCTACAGCTTCGCCCCCACTTTAAATTCAATCACGTCGGCCGCGCCGCGGTGAATTTTCAAATCCACCGCGCCGAACAACAGGTTGGTGAAGTGGTATTTCAACCCCAGCCGCTCGTAGTAGGGCGTGCTCGACTTGTAGGGCGCATACACGTAGAAGCCCAGGTGCGAGTCGAACGCCAACTGGCCAAACAGCAGCTCGTGGCCGATGAAGATGCCGGCCTTTTTCACGTCGGGCTGGGTGCCGCCGGCGCGGGTAGTGTCGTTGAGCGTGGCCTTCAGGCTGCGGTCGTAGAAGCCCTCGAGGCCCAGCAGCAGGTTCGACTTGCGGTTCATGCGGCGGCCTACGGCGAGGGTTACCGAATTCACGAGGTACTTCTGCTTATCGCCCTCGGTGCGCTGCTTATAGCCCAGGCTGGTGCTCACGTTATAGAAGATGTGGCCGACTTCGGCCGGGGCCGGGGCATTGGCGTTGGTGCGCGGGGCGGGGCGCTGCTGGTGGTAGTTCAGGCCCAGCACCAGCGAGGGCAGGTTCACGCCGAAATTAGGCTTGGTAGTGGCGCCGTTGGAATAATGGTTCAGTCCCGCGCCCACCAGCAGGCCCAGGTGCGGCGAGAGGGCGTAGTCGTATTCGAACCGGAATTGCAGTGTGGCATTGAGCGCCGAGCTGGCAATGGTGTTTTTGTGGTTGGTTTCCTGATTGTAGGGATTGCTGAGATACGCCAGGCCCGCGCCCAGCCGGAAGCTGAAGTCGTGCTTGGGCCCGCGCGAAAACGACTTGCTGAGGTAGGGGCTGGCCGAAAGAGCGTAGCCCAGCACGGGGTTGTGAAAATCGTAGTAGGTGAGTGCCAGCCCGATTTTCGGAAACTTGTACCAGCCGTGCCAGGGGGCCGCGCCCGTGGTTTGGCGCTGCAGGTTCAGCTCGAAGCCCGTGGGGTGCGAGGCCACCAGATGTCGGATGGCGTAGGTGTGCGCCATGATGATGCTGCCCTGCGCGTAGGCCCCCACAATGAATGGTGCCCGAGGCGCGGGCTGCCCCGCGGTGATATCAACTGCCTGCCCCTGCCCCGGAGTGGCGCGCAGAAAAAGCGCCCCTGCCAATACCAGTAAACCCGAATATTCTTTCATAAATAACTCTCTGGGCCACTGTGCACGCCGGTCCAACCTCAAAAATACGATGCCCACCCGCCCTCATTGCAAGCAAAAAAATAACCTCGGCAATCGCAACCTATGGGCGCGCAGTTTCGCTATAAGCCCCGGTTTGAGAAACCACCCACAGATTTTCTTCAGAATTCAACCTATCCCTTTTTTCTTATCATCATGAAAAAAACCATCCTATCTCTGGCGCTGCTGGTCGGCATCGCGGGCGCAGCCCAAGCCCAAACCGGTCTGAAACTTGGCCTCAAAGGTGGCTTCAATGGTTCTACCTTCTCGGGTTCCGACTCGAAGGGTTCGGAGTACAAGGCGGGCTTTGCCGCCGGTGGTCTGCTCAACTACGGCTTCACCGACAAATTCTCGGTGCAGGGTGAGTTGCTGTACTCGCAAAAAGGTGCTTCGCAGGACGGTGTATCGTATGTGAACGGCACCAGCTCGACCGGCCTGCCCATCATCGCCAACGATGGCACGGCTAAAATTACCCTCGGCTACATCGACGTGCCGGTATTGCTGAAAGTGAACACCGGCGAAGACGGCAAAGGCTTCTTCTTCGAAGTAGGCCCGCAGGGCAGCTTCGTGCTGCACCAGCGCACGTTTGTTGAGAATGGCAGCGGCAAGCAGGTTGGCTCGTCGTACACCAGCACCGATGGCCTGAACAAGGCTGTGATTGGCTACGTGGGCGGCCTGGGCTACCAGATTACCAGCGGCTTGGGCCTGGGCCTGCGCTACACCGGCGACATCTCGCAGGTGTACAAAGACAACCAGGGCGGCAACCTGCACAACTCGGTATTTCAGTTTCAGGCGCACTACCTGTTCGGCGGCAAATAATTTTTGCTCGCTGCAAAAAAGCACCGGTCTGCGCGCAGGCCGGTGCTTTTTTTTTGCTCATCGATACAATAATTCTATTCCAAATATATTAGTTACAACGCCCCGCAGATTTAGTATTAGCTTTGCGCCGCATTTAATCCATTCTTCATTTTTTACACCTCATGAAAAAGGTAATCCTCTCTCTCGCCATTTTGGCTGGCGTAACCAGCGCAGCGCAGGCACAAAGCAGCCGCTTTGGTGTAAAAGCTGGTGTTAACCTGTCCAACATTTCGGGCAAAGACACCGAAGATGCTAAAAACCTGGTGGGCCTGTCGGCCGGTGTGATGGCTGACCTGGGCTTTAGCGACCTGCTCTCGTTTCACCCCGAGCTGCTGTACTCGCAGAAAGGCTTCAAGATGGAAAGCGGCGGCGTTACCGGCCAGTCGCGCCTGAGCTACCTCGACCTGCCCCTGCTGCTCCGCGTGAACGCCGACGGCCTGTTCTTCGAAGCCGGCCCGCAGGTGGGCTTCCTGATGGGCCAGAAGACGGAAATTTCCGGCGGCGGCCAGTCGTACTCCTCAACCAGCACCGACGGGCTCCGGAAAGTTGACGTAGGCTACATCGCCGGCGTGGGCTACCAGTTGTCGTCGGGCTTGGAGCTCGGCGTGCGCTACAACGGCGGCATCTCCGACCTGAGCGACCCGTCGACTAGCGACAAGACCCGCAACTCGGTATTCCAGCTTCAGTTGGGCTACCTGTTCGGCGGCAAATAAGCAGCTGCTTCATTCGTTGAAAAGCCTGGCTTCCGGACCGGAAGCCAGGCTTTTTTTGTGCCCCGCCCCCTGGTTGCGACAACATAATGAAACGAGCGGCAGTATATGCCCGGGCTTGCAAATCCGAGCATTACACATTGACAATCAAAAACTTCACCCGTTCTTCATTATGCAAAAGTTCATCCTTTCGCTTGCGCTGGCAGCAACTGCTACCGGGGCCGCTCAGGCCCAGACGCCCGCCTCTACCGTAGGTATCTCGCTGGCCTACGGGCGCAGCCGCCTACTCGACAACAACAACTATAAGTCGACTGGCCACTCGGCCTACCAGGCCGGCCTGAATGCCGACGTGTACCTGACGGAGGCCGTTTCCTTTCATCCGGAGCTGCTGTACACGATGCGTTACTATGACACCAACAGCGACGCCACCGCCAGCCTGAACCGCGACGTGACTTCACTGGATGTGCCGCTGCTGCTGCGCTACTACGCCGGCGGCTTGTATTTTGAAGGCGGACCTGAAGTGGATGTGCCTATCAAAGCGGTAAACGAAGAAGCGGAAAATGTAAAAAGCCAGGTAAATAGTGTGGCCCTAAACTACGTGGTGGGCCTGGGCTACCAATTCGGCCACGGTCCGTCGCTGGGCGTGCGCTACGACGGCGGGGCCAGCAATGTGTTCAAGAGCGACGCTACGACGGTGCTGGGCTCGGGCAAGTATAAAACCAGCAACCTGTGTGTGGTGCTGGCTTATTCATTTGGCAGCCGCAAATAACCGGCGGCAGGGCGCCACGGCCAAAGCCCGGTTTCCAGTGCGGAAGCCGGGCTTTTGCGTGCCTGCCGTAGCTTTGCCGGGTACCTTTCTATTGCTTTGGCTGATGAAAAAACTATTCTATGCGCTGGCCCTGACGACCAGCCTGAACTATGCCGCGCAGGCCCAGGATGTATCGCTGGGCCTGAAAGCAGGTGCCACCTATGCGTCGTTTACGGGCGAGCAGGCGGGCAATCCCGATGGCCTGTTTGGTTTTCAGGGCGGCATTTTTGCCAACATCGGGCTCTCGCGCATGGTGGCATTCCAGCCCGAGCTGCTGTACTCGCAGAAGGGTGCCAAAGTGAAGGACGTGACCAATGCCAGCACCCGCCTCAGCTACCTCGACGTGCCGCTGGCCTTTCACGTGAATGCCGACGGACTGTTTTTTGAGGCCGGCCCCCAGGTGGGCATCCTGCTGGCGGCCAAAAGCGAGGTCGGCCCGCAGTCGGTCGATGTGAAAAATCAGCTTAACCCCTTCGATGCGGGCTACTTGGTGGGCCTGGGCTACCAGCGCAAAACCGGGCCCGGCATTGGCCTGCGCTACAACGGCAGCTTCAGCAACCTGCCCAAATCCTCCACGGTGGGAGGCGTGACCACGCAGCAACACATTCGCAACAGCGTGTTTCAGCTGTACCTCACGTATTCGTTCGGGGGCTGATTTATTTTGTGCCGGACAAACCAAGGCCCTGCTTCTGTGCGGAAGCAGGGCCTTGGTTTGTCCGGCAGCTAGCAAAATGCTACTTCGCCGCCGCGTAGTTGCGGTAGAAGTGCGGAATGGTTTCGATGCCCTTCAGGAAATTGAAGACGCCGAAATGCTCGTTGGGCGAGTGAATGGCGTCCGAATCGAGCCCGAAGCCGAGCAGCACGGTATCGAGGCCCAGCTCCGACTTGAACATGGCCACGATGGGGATGGAGCCGCCGCCGCGCGTGGGCACCGGGCGCTTGCCGAAGGTGGTTTCCATGGCGTCGGCGGCCGCTTTGTAGGCGATGGAATTGGTAGGCGTCACCACGGGCTCGCCGCCGTGGTGGGGGCGCACTTCCACCGTCACGCCCTGGGGCGCAATGCTTTCGAAGTGCTTCCGGAATTTCTCGGTGATTTCGGCCGAAGTCTGGTGGGGCACCAGGCGCATCGAGATTTTGGCGTGGGCCTGCGAGGCGATGACGGTTTTGGCGCCCTCGCCGGTGTAGCCGCCCCAGATGCCGTTTACGTCGAGCGTGGGCCGGATGCTGGTGCGCTCCATGCTGCTGAAGCCCTTTTCGCCGTAGCTGTCGGGCAGGCCAATGCTCTTTTTGAACTCCTCCTCCGAAAACGGAGCTTTGGCCATTTCGGCGCGCTCGTCGGCGCTCAGCTCGTCCACATTGTCGTAAAAGCCGGGGATGGTGATGTGGCCGTTTTCGTCGTGCAGGCTGGCAATCATCTCGCACAGGGCGTTGATGGGGTTTTGCACAGCGCCGCCGTAGAGGCCCGAGTGCAGGTCGCGGTTGGGGCCGGTCACGGTCACTTCGTGGTAGCTCAGGCCACGCAGGCCCACCTCAATGCTGGGCACGTCGTTGGCCAGAATGCCGGTGTCGGAAATCAGAATCACATCGGCCTTCAGCTTCTCCTTGTTAGCCTTCACGAAGATTTCGAGATTGTTGGAGCCAATTTCCTCCTCGCCCTCGAACATGAACTTGATGTTGCAGGGCACGCCGCCCTGGCCGTCGCGCATCATCATCTCGAATGCCTTCACGTGCATATACACCTGGCCTTTGTCGTCGCAGGCACCGCGGGCGTAGATTTTCTCGTCCTTAATCACCGGCTCGAAGGGCGGCGAGGTCCACAGCTCGTAAGGGTCGGCGGGCTGCACGTCGTAGTGGCCGTACACGAGCACGGTTTTGGCCTCAGGGCCCACAATGTAGTCGCCGTATACGATGGGATTGCCGGCCGTGGGGCAGATTTCGACGTTCTGCACGCCGGCTTCTTCGAGGCGGGCCTTGAGGAAGTCGGCGGCCTTCAGCACGTCGGCGTGGAACTTGGGGTCGGCCGATACGGACGGGATGCGGAGCCAGTCCATCAGCTCATCAAGGAAGCGGGTTTGGTTGTCGGCGAGGTAAGCGGCCATGCGGAACGGGGGTTAGCGGGGTTGGGAATGCGGGGGTAAAAGTAGCGGCCCGCGCCCGAATGCCGGCCCGGGCCATTGGTTTGGCCGCTATCTTCGGCCCATGAAAAACTCTCTGGCGGTGCTGTTTCTGCTGAGTGGGCTGGCGCCGTGGGCCCCGGCCCGGGCGCAAACCAAAACCCGCCCAACGGCCCGGCCGACAGCCGCGAAAGCCCCGGACAAGGTGTACGCGGCCGACGAGGTGACGCCCTGCTCGTTCGACGTGGTCACCGCCACCGAGCTTATCCAGAGCCGGGCCGTGTACCCGGCCGATTTCCTCAAAACCGACCCGCAGGGCGAAGTGCACGTGGAACTGACTATTGATGCCACCGGCAAGGCGCGCGACGCCGGCATTCGGCAGTATATCGGCTACGAGCCCGCGCCGGCCGCGGCCACCGCCGCCGTGCT
>NZ_BAAGZM010000043.1:0-14969 GCF_054778495.1 Hymenobacter agri | reverse complement strand
GCTACGGCCGGCCGGCCCACCGCAGTGCCCCTGAGCTGGCCGCTGCGCCAGGCCGCGGGCTTCGACTACACCAACATCTACGGCATCAGCAATTTCGTCGACCACAACGCGGCGTACCCCAATGCGGTGCAGGATTTCAACTGCGGCACCCGCACCTACGACCAAGCCAGCGGCTATAACCACGCGGGCACGGACATCTTTTTGTGGCCCTTCAGCTACAACATGATGGACAGCCAGCAGGCCGAAATTGTAGCGGCCGCGCCCGGCATCATCATCGGCAAGGCCGACGGCAACTACGACCGCAATTGCGCCATGTCGAACGCCCCCTGGAATGCCGTGTACGTGCAGCACGCCGATGGCTCGGTGGCCTGGTACGGCCACATGAAAAGCGGGTCGCTGACGACGAAGGCCGTGGGTGCCAGCGTGGCCCTGGGCGAGCGGCTGGGTTCGGTGGGTAGCTCGGGCAGCTCCACGGGCCCGCACCTGCACTTCGAGCTGCACAGCCCCAGCGGAGCCATACTCGACCCCTATTCGGGCCCCTGCAGCCCGGCCGCCACCTGGTGGGCTGCGCCCCGCTCCTACTACGAATCGGCCCTGAATACCGTGCTGCTGCACCGCGCCGCCCCGGTGCTCAATGCCTGTCCTACGCCCGACATCACCAACGAGAGCAGCGCCTTCGTGCCCGGCGACCGCCTCTTCACGGCCGCGTACTACCACGACCAATTGGCTGGCCAAACCACGCAGTATACCATCTACCAGCCCAACAACACGGTATTTGCCACTTGGACGCACGCCTCGACGGCGGCGCATTACGCAGCCTCGTACTGGTACTGGAGCTACACGCTGCCCGTTTCCGCTCCCCTCGGGCAGTGGCGCTTCGAGGCCCGCTACCAGGGCACCACCGTGTCGCGCACCTTCACGGTGAGCACCACCACGGCTACCGCCGCGGCCCGGCTAGCCGCGCAGTACACGCTGGCGCCCAACCCGGCTACTGATGCCGTGCAGCTAACCGGCCCGCTGCCGGTGGCCCGCGTGCAGGTGCTTAATCCGCTGGGCCAAGTGGTGCGCACCATCGACAACGTGCGCCAGCCCACCCTTGACCTGCGCGAACTGGGCGCGGCGGGCCTGTACCTGGTGCGTCTGTACCGCCCCGACGGCAGCGTAGAGCAGCACAAGCTATTGCGGCAATAGACTTACTTACCGATTGAGCCAATCTTGGGCTGAATCTGGATGATGAAGCGCTTGTTGAGCGCCTCCTGGCTGCCGGTGTAGCGGCCGGCTCCGCGGAAACCGCTGCCGGCCGCCACCACTTCTAGGTTGGCAGGGAAGCGCAATCCCGCCTGCTCCCAGAGGCGAATCACGCTCAACGCCCGGCTGTAGCTGAGCTGGCGCACGGCGGGCCCGTCGAGGTTGTGCGGGTCGTTGGCGGGGTAGCGCAGGTCTTTGGCGGCGCGGCCCTCCACCACGATGAGGTACTGCACGTTGTCGTCGTTTTTTATCGACTTCATCTCGCTGAGCAGGAAACGGCCAGCCTTGATGAGCGGCGTTTGGGCCTCGTAGGGCAGCACGTCGCTCTTGGGCGCGAAGGTGACGGGGAATTTCAGCTCGTAGCGCTTATAGGTGGCGTTGTACTCAAAATAATTACTCTCCAGCCGCTTGAGCGCGGCCTTGATTTCGTCGAGCTTGCGCTTTTCCTGCACCTGCACCTTCAGGTCGTAGATGAGCTTGTCGTTGTCGCGCTGCTTGTCCTTGAACAGCTTGTAGCTGAGCACGAACAGCACGAGCATGGTCAGGAACAAGGCCGTCATAAGGTCCACGTAGCTGGGCCAGAAGAAGTCCTTGTCTTTGCTCATGGTGTTGGTTGTGGGATGGCCGCCGGGATGTAGCGCGGACTTTCAGTCCGCGAGTGAGTGGTTTAATTTAGTTGGGTCGCGGACTAAAAGTCCGCGCTACTTCTTCCCCAGCACATTCCGCTGAAACCAGTTTGGCTTGGTCAGCTCCTCCAGCACCTTGTTGGTGCGGTCCACTTGTTTCAAGAGCTCCTGTTGCAGCTGCGAATCAACCAGCAGACGGCCTTCGAGGCGCTGCATGGCTTGGGCGGTTTGCTGGGACTGGCGCTCCTGCAGCAGGTTGAGGTCTTTTTGCTGGGCCGGGAGCTGGGTGAAGGGGTTGAGGTACTCGGTGATTTTCTGGTAAATGTTGTCCTGGTTGAGGCGGCGGAAATGCTGCTGCCACTGCTCGTGGGCGGTGCTGGCTTCCTGCTGCAGCTGTTGCAGGCGGCCGTCGAGCTCGGCGTCCATGCGGTGCACGCCTTCGCTCACGCCCTGGCGGATTTGCGCGCCCAGGTCTTTCAGTAGCGAGCTGTGCTGGGTGAAGAACGCGACTTGCTGGCGCAGGGCGTCGTCGTGCTGCTGCAGGTATTGCGGCACGCTGGTCAGGCCCTGCTCCAGGGCCGTGAGGCGGTTGAGCAGCGCGCCGATGGTTTGAGCGGCCTCGGTGCTGTGCGTCACGGTAGTATTCAGGGCCTGCTGGTAGCCCAGGAATTTCTCGAAGGTCTGGGCGCTTTCGTCCACCCTATCAAACACCTTCACGGTGGCGTTGGCCAGCTCCGAGTAGCCAATTTTTTCCAGCTGCTCCAGGAAGCGCTTCTGCACGCTCACGTTCTCGGTGATGCTGGCAATAAGCGGCGTAAACTCGTGAATCTTGCTGAAAAAGTCGTTCTGAATCTGGCTGAAGAACTCGGCATTAAACGTGTCGAGCACCGATTTCAGGTTGCTCATGCCGGCCTGCATATCGGAGTTCAGCTTGGGCAGCAGGGCCTTTTGCAGGAAGGTATAGTAGGCATTTTTCTGGCGGTCGCGCACGGCCCGCGCCTGCTTTAGCAGTTGGTTACCGGCCAGCGTAAAGGCCAGGCCGAACAAGCTGCCAATCATCGCAATAAGCACCCCGCCCAGGAAGTGCTGCACGTCGCCGTTGCTGAACGAGGTATCGGTATTCGGGTTGGCCGTGACGTCGGCAAACGGGTTGCCCACCAGCGACACCAGCCCGATAATGGCCCCCGTGAAGGTGCCCAGCAAGCCCAGGTAGAGCGGCGTGGTTATCTGCGCCTGAATCTCGTCGTCCAGCGCTTCGGCGTGGCGTTCCGAAATGTCTTTGAGAATGCCGAAATCGGCCGCTGCGCCGCGGTTGTTCAGCAGGTACTCGTTGGTGTCGGTGATGATTTGGCCGAACTCCGGCGAGGTATTGTTGGCGATGAGGGCGTCGTACTGCACCGCGAAGTTCTTCTCGGGCTGCGCGGCGGTGTAGGGAATGGGCTGCACGCCCACCGCTCCCGCCGCCGGGTACATGTCTTGAATACGCCCGATGAGCTGCCGATTGCGGAGGAATACCACCGCCTGCCACGCCACCAGCGCCAGAATTAACAGAATTTCGATTAGGAGCATAGCTGCTTTCTCAGGATAACGGCCGAAGGTACCGCCCGCGTCGGCTTAGCTCAGCGCGATGCCCGCCTTCTGCACCACATGCCAGGCGTCGTCGCGCTTCTCCAGCTTGCCAGGCGTCAGGTTTTTGATGCTGGTGAACTGCTCCGTCGGCGGCAGCTCGAACTGGAAGAACTCCTTTAGCTCGCGTACCCCGTTGCCGATAATGCGCGACTGGTCGGCTTGGGGGCTGAATGAGAACTGCGCCGTAATGGCTTCCGAGTGCGGCAGCGTGATGAGCAGCGGCATCTGCGGCAGCGGGTTGGGGCTGAGCTTACGGTGCTCGATGCTGGGCACGTCGGGGGCCGGGCCGTAGAAGTGCAGCGGGCCGTTGGTGGGCGCGGCCGAGGCCGTTGCAGGAGCAGCAGCCGCTTCGGCCGGCGCTGCGGCTTCCGGCGCGCTAGCTTCAATCAGTTCCTGAATGGCGGGCGGCGTGGAAGTAGGGGCCGACCACTCGATGGTTTGACCGGGCTCCAACGCTTGGTTGTCGACGGGCAGATTGGTGGAATTCATAGCAGAGGAGTGGGCGGGGTTAACAGAGGGTTGCTCGGCGCGCGCGGCTACCGAGTCGATGGAATTGTAGTTGGCAGCCTTTTTCTTGTTCTGCGCGGCCGGGTTGCCAGCTGGCTTGGGCTTGCCCTGCATCTCACGCATTGATTTAGCCGAAACCTTACGCTCAGGCTGTTCATCGCCAGCCGCAGCCCCGCCGGTTGCGGACGAACTGGCCGGAGCAGGTGACGCCGCTGGCTGGATTGCCGGCGGGCCTACTCGGACATTTTGCGCCGGACCCTTCCTCGCCAGTGTCGGCGATTCTTCGGTTGGCGCAGGTGTCTCCGGCTGGGGGCTACCAGCCGGCTTAGCCGCCTTTCGCGTAAGCATCCATACGCCCAGCGCACCGATTACCACGCCACCCAATACCGCCCACACCGTTGTTGACCAATGCGATTCGGGTTTGGCTACAACGGCCGCGCCATGAGCCGCAGTAGAATCCGCAGTTGCACGCGCAAGTGAGCCAGATGTTGGCTGCGCCCAGCCCGGCTGGCCGCTCAACAGCGTTAGCACCAACAGAAGCAGCAACGGCCGGCTGCCCTTACTCGGGCAGCCGGCCGGCTGGCACAGGCTCATCGAGCCATTCCGGCTAGTTGAGCGGCTGCGCGTCATGAAGCACCTTGGATAGCTCATACAGGGCGTTTTTGAACGGCAGGAAGAACAGCGTTTCGGGAATCGTGTCGCCGTCGCGTAGCACGTCGGCGTACTGCTGGCGGTAGAGGTTGAAGGAGTCGCCGAGGCTGCGCTCCAGCGTGCTCATCACCAGGCCGGGGTCGTTTTTCACGCCCAGGTCGGCCTGCACGCGCTTCAGCTCGGGGTCTTCGAGCAGCAGCTTGAGGCAGGCGCGGGCATTGCTGAGCACGGCCTGCTTGATTTCGTCGGTCACGGCCGTGGGTTCGAGGTGGTGTTCCCCTTTATCGGCCTGCGGGTTCTCGGCGTCGGGGGCCACGCCCACGGGGCGCACTAGCGGCGGGTCTTGCGGAATCTGGCCGGTGGCGAGCACGCCGCCGTTGGCCGTGGTTTGCTTGGGGTCGTCGGCCAGCTTGATGCGGAAATCGGACGGCACGGTCTGGCCGGTGGCTTTCTCCATGATGAGGCGGGCCAGCTTCTCCACCGGCTGCAGGTTGGAGCCGGCCGCCAGCAGGCGCACGTAGAGGCTGCCGCGCCCCGTGAAGCACAGGTAGCGCGGCAGCTGCTGGCCGTTGGCCACCGTCACCTGCGCCACGTGGTAAATCAGCGCCCCGAAGTGCAGGTAGAACAGTACCCGCAGGTGCTCGGCCCGCAACAGCCGCTCGCTGAAGCCCAGCAGCTGGTCGTAGTTGAACAGGAAGCTGGCCACGTCCTCGGAGCCGAAATTGTCGGTGCCCTCGGCTACCAACACGTATTCGCGGGCCCGGCGGGCGGCGGGGCTCAGCACCGCGCTCTGTACTCCGGCCACCCCAAAGCGCACGAGGCCGTTGTCCTTAGCACCGCGCACCTCAGCCCCACCGTCGCCCCACAGGTCATTGCCAGCGAAGCGGAACGAGGTGCTCAGCACCGGCTTGCGGTCGGCGTAGAGCAACACGTCGGTGGTGCCGCCGCCGATGTCGATGAAGGCCGCGTTTTCGCCCGGCCCCAGCGTCACGATGTTGCGGCGCGTAAGGTAGTAGTACGGCGCGGTCGACTCCACCATGCAAGGCATGGAATTGGTCGTCTTGAACACGTCGTGGAACAGCGTGTCCCACTCGCGCTGATACAAGTTACGCTGGTATGTCGAGAAGCTCAGCGGGGCAAACCAGGTGATTTGCGTGGCCGCGAGGTTGCCGCCATTCAGCGCCACTTTGGCGCGGCACAGCAGCAGGATTTCCTTGAAAAACGCCCGCACGCGGTTGGTGTTGGCGATGTTCAGCGAGTTATCCCACTTCAGATTGGTGTGATAATTCGGCCGGCGCTGCTCCTCGGTGATAATGCCAAAAGCCACGTTGATGTTGCCGAGCACGCTCAGCTCCTGGGTGGCATAGTTGGCTGCCTCATAAGTAGCGGTGCGGGCCGGGAAGGCGTAAGGCGAGCTGTCGGCCCCAATAATCGGCGGCACGAACTCGCGCTCCTGATATTGCTGCCAGCGCTTGATTTGCACAAAGTTGGCCGGGTCGTCGTCGATGCCGCGGTACAGGCGCTCGTAGGCGGTGCGGTCGGGCTCGGCGGTGCTCTTTTTCAGCAGCGCCACCGGCGTATCGGCCAGGCCGAAGCTGAACGGCTTGGGCTCCTGCCCGGGGCTGTCCTGCATGGCCACGTGGGTATTGGTGGTGCCGAAGTCGATGGCGAAGCGGTACTCCTTGGTGCCCTGGCGCACTTCGGGCCAGCGCGGGATGATGAGCGCGCGGCCCTCGGCCGGGGCCGGGTTCAGCACCTCGAGGTAATCGAAGTGGGTACCGCGCACCTCGTAGTAGGTGCTGCCCTCGTCCTGACCGGTTTTGGGAGTGCGCTCGTAGCGGGTGGCGCTCTGGTCGGTGCCGGTTTCGCTCAGTTGGTGGCCGTTGGCCCAAAATTTCAGGTCGACTTTCTTGGTCACCATGCTGGGGTCGATGTTATTAGCATCCACCAGCATGACTTTGTAGAAGTCGTTGTACTGCGGCGCGTCGGCCACTTTCACGAACGGGAACACCGACAGCGCCACGTTGGTCACGCGCAGCCGGCCCACGCCCTCCCCTTGCGGGTTGTCGTAGTAAGCCCGCTCATAATCAACATGGTCGCCCCCGCTTACCGGCACCCGCAGCTTCACCCGAATGCAGGCCGATTCCAGCTCCAGGGTGAGGTGCTCAGCTAAGTCCTGCTGCGAGAAATAGTCGAAATACATCGGCTTGATGGGCAGAAGCGGCCAGTTATTGGGCCGGAAACCCGGCGCAATCTTCACGTTTCCAGTGAAGAAACGGGTTTCGTCCACCTCGTAGGGCACGGCTAGCAGGGTTTCTTCCAGCAGGTCGTTCACCGTCAGGTACGGGTAGGGCAGCTCCGGGCCGGGCAGCGTGCGCTCCTTCAGGGGCCGGGCATCGGTGAGGGGCACGATGGCCCCGCTGTCGGCAAACAGCGTTTCGTTGTAGTACTTCTTACCCACGGCCTTCAGGCCCGGGCGCAGCACGATGGGCAACGGCCCCGCCACCCCCGCCCGCGTGGGCCGGATGAACAGGTCGGAGCCGCGCACGGTGCCCTCGTCGGGGCGCACGCGCAGCAGCACGCCGGCCACGTCAATCTGGTTGTTGTGGGCGTCGGTCAGCACCGGGTAGTTGCTGAGGCTGGCGGTGCCATCCATGGCCCATTTTTGCAGCAGGCCGCGGTCCAGCGTGTCGCGCACCAGCGGGGCGAGGGCCGTCAGAGCCGGGTCACCCACAAACTCCTGGTACACGTAGTCGCGGAAAGCGGCTTCGCGGTTGGCCAGCGGCACGTATTGGTTATCAAAATAATAGCCTCCCCCCTGCGGGCGCTGCACGGGCAGCGGCTTCACGTTGGGCGCCGGAAAAAACAGCGTGAGCGGCGAGGTGCCACCGATGAGCTGCGGCACGCCATTGGCGCCGGGGAAGTAGATGAGGTGCAGCTCGGTCAGCTTCGCGAAGCGGCCGTCGAGGTACAGGGCCAGCACGTCGGCCAGCGGGCGGGTGGCGGGGTTCTGGCGCAGCTTGGCCAGCTCCTCATCCTTGCGCCAGGCCCGGATTTGCAGGCGCTGGCTGGCCAGCTTGCGCTGGTGGAAGTTGAACACCATTTCCCACACGTCCCAGAAGTGACTCACCAACTGGTGGTACACCGAGTCCTGAGCCGCGCCGCCCTGCGTCACGAAGCGCAAAGCCGTCTCCACCAGGTGCATGCGGGCGAAGGGCGAGGGAATCGAAACCGCCACCTTGGCGGCCCGGCCGCCCTGCGGGTCAAGCAGGCGCTCTACTTCGTGGGGGCCAATTTTACCAGTCGGTCCCCAGCCCTCGTGGGTGCTGGAGCCGGTGTCGTGCAAACGCAGGATTTTAGCCATGTGTATGATTGCGAGAGGCGCTAACGGCGGAACCTCACCCCTGCCCCCTCTCCTCAGGAGAGAGGAGCCACGGCGGCACGGGTACTGGTTGCGAAAAGCCTCTAGAGTTGTTTCAAGTTTGTTTTAAGCGAAGTGTCTCCAAGCTCCCCCTCTTCCCAAGGAGAGGGGGTCGGGGGGTGAGGTGGCCCGTCAGGAATACTGCAGCTTCTTATCCAGAATCTCGTCCGTCGCCTCCTCAAATGCCTTCACAACCCAGCGCAGCGCCTCGTTCTCGGTGGGGCTTTTCAGGGTGTCTTTGCCCACGGCTTTGGTCAACTCGTCGCGGAAATAGCCGGGCGTGATGCCTTTGCTGAAGATGCCGGTTTCTACCGTCTTATCGGCCACCATTTTGTTGAAATCAGCCTCGTCGGCGCGGATGGCGGTGTAGCGGCGCTGGTTCACGCCCAGCTCGCGCAGCCATTCGTTGTACTCGCCGAAAAAGTCGGTTAGCTCGCGCAGGGCGCGGTTGTTGCGCAGCTGGGCTGAGAGGTCGCCGGCTTCGTAGTAGGGCGCTTTGGCGTCGCCGGGCGTGTGCTGGAGGAAGTAGCGGGCGAAGTAATGCAGCTGGATAAGCGGGCGGGCCACTTCCTGGCGCATCTCGGCGGGCAGCTGGCCGAAATCGATGTCGGTACTGTCGGCTTTCAGGCCGTACTCGTGGTAGAGGGGCTGATTGCTGTCGAGCTGGTTGTCGGGCACTTCCATGAAATGCTGGATGGACAGCGCGCCCAGCATTTCGAGCAGGTGGGCCTGGTTGCGCTGCTCGGCGCGGCCGGGGTGGTTGGCCAGCGGCTGGCCGGGCTGGTCGCCCAGGTAGTACATCGCCTCTAGTCCCTGCAGGTTGTCGGCATAGTACGAAAGGGCCGTTTTCGTCTTCGTAATGAAGGTATTAGAGTCGATGAAATCCTGACCAGCGGCCTTCTCATCGGCCGAAGGGTCGGCCAGCTTGAAGTAGGGCAGCATCACCAGCGCGCCGGCTTTGAGGCGGCGGCGGATTTCGGGGTGGGCCAGCGGGGAGTTGGCGTCGCGCAGGTTTTTCACCAGCAGCGGGAAGCCGGCCGCGCCCGTGCCGCCAAAAATCGAGCTGATGAAAAAGGCCCGGTCGCCGTCCTGCAGGCTTTGGGCGAGGTAGCGCATTTCCTTGGATTGCACCACCGCATTCAGCACCACCGAGCCCACGTTGGGCGAACCGCGGAAGCCCACGTCGAGGTTGACCGCGAGGCTGTCCTGCGTGAACAGCAAATCGACCAAGCCCTGCGTTTCCACCGAGAGGTCGTTGTATTTCAGGTAATCCCGAAACGGCTGGCTGATGCCGCCGAAGTCGTACACGAACGAGTCGCGCAGCTCCTCGCCGCCACCGCTGGTGTTGAGGTGGGCCAGCGTGTTCATGGGCTGGCTGAAGAAGCCGGTTTTTTCCTTCTGGCCGTCGCCGTACAAGGCTTCATGAATGCGGGCGTAGCGCTTGAGCAGCGCCACGGTGCGCGTCACGTCACCGTTCTGGGTGTCGGGGTCGATGAGGACGGGCACCACCTGGTCGCAGTTCGGAATGCGCACGCCCGCCGCCAGCAGCATGGTGAGGGAGCGCAGCACGCGGGCCCCGGTGCCGCCCACAGCGAAGATGAATAACTTCATGGAGTATTGAGTTTTGAATGTTGAGTTTTGAGGTTGCAATGCTGAGGTAGGTCGAAAGCAACTCTTGCCATCAACTCAACTCTCAACATTCAACACTTAAAACTTCCTTAAAAAGGCCCCACAAACGGTGTGGTACGGGCGTAGGTACTCCAGCGCTTCAGCAGCACCGACAGCAGCAGGAACCACAGCGCCGCCACCAGCATGTTCACCACCATAAAATAGCCCAGGTAGCTACTCACTTCGGCCCCGTGGCCTTTGCTGAGGCTGTTGGCCAGAAACACGCCCAAGCCGGCGGCCAGCGCCAGCGTCAGGGTCCAGTGTGTGGTGCGGAACATGCCCGTGCGCAGCGCCGAGTTAAATACATAGTAAAAGGCCAGCACCAGCAGCAGGCTCACGCCCAGCGTACTCCAGCCCACTAGCGAGAACAGGTCTGTTTTATATAAGCCATAGTCGGCCGGGCGTTGGCTTTGGAAAATGGAAATCAGCGCCGAGTACAGGCTGGTGAAGAAGGTTTGCATAGGTCGAAAAGAGGCGGGTTACTTGTCGTTTTTGAGCGGGAGCTGCACCGTGAATACGGCCGGCAAAGTGGTAGGATACGACTGCCGGACGCCGGTCAGCAGCTGGTCGAGGCCAAACGTGCGGGGGGCGGGCGTATTGTCGTTGGTGGTGCTCCAGGCGGCCACCCAGTCCGGCGTTTCCGGGGCGGGCAGGCTCAGGGTGAGCGTGGCGGTGGGGGCCGCCAGCTTGCTCACCCGCAGGCGCGCCACGTGGGTGTAGGGCGCCAGCACGGGCTGGCCGCTCTGCTCGTCGTCGGTGAGCGGGCGCACCGAGTTGGGCAGCAGGCTGGCCTGGCCGTTGGGCAGACGCACCTGCAGATGTTGGGCCAGAAATGCCGGCTTTTGCCACGCTTCGGGCAATTCCTTCAAATTCAGCCCCACCGAAAAGTCTACCGGGTCGTCGGAGGGGTTCAGCGTCAGGCCGTTGTTCTCGGCGTATACCGTACCGCCGCTCGATTTTAATTTCGGGTCCGTCAGCTTGGTGAGCAGCGGCGAGAAAGCCGGCGTGCTGGTTTTCAGCCCGAAAAATGCCTGCTGGGCCGGCGCGTTGCGGAACACCTCGGCCGCGTAGCGCGCCACCTGCGCGGGCGGGCCAATCACCCACACGTAGTAAGGCACCTTCTCGCCGTTGAGGGTGCGTTTTTGCACCGGCGTTTTCACGGCGGGGAAGTAGCTGCCGTAGAAATGCGAGGTTTCGCCGAACACCGCCACGGCCAGCTGCTGCCGGCTCACGGGCGCAATGGCAGTGCGAATCAGGTTCGGCAGTTGCGAAAAGTCAGACTTGCGGGCCGGGCCATAAATGAAGTCCGAAATCACCACGCTCACCTCTTCCCCTGCTTTGGGGCGGTTGAGGATGCCTTCGAGCATTTGCGGCAGCTCGGTGCCGAGGGCGGCCTGGCTCACCTCACCCTGCACTACGTCACGCAACTGCTCGAACTTGACGGGGCGCGGGGCGGCGTTTTCGCAGAGGTAGTATTTGCGCTCGGCCACGGCCCCGTTCACCTGCGTTTCGGTGATGAGGGCGCCGATGCGCTGCTGGAACTCGGTGGCCGGCTTGTCGGCCCCGCCGCGGGGCACGAAGCCCTTCATGCCGCCCGAATATTCCAGAAAAATGCTCACATGCAACGGCGCGGCTTCGGTGCTGGCGGGCGCTTCGGTAGTGGCTTTGGCACCTTTGGCGGGCTTGGTGGCGGTGGTTTCGGCCGGCTCCGAGCTGCAGGCCGTCAGTAATGAAACAGCTCCAAAAAGCGCCCCAGCGAGCCGGAAACAACGAAACAGACGCGGCGCGGGCAAGCCCACGGAAACGGAAAACGGCATAGAAAAGGCGCTAGGCGGGGTTTTGGGACGAAGTATAGGCATTACGCAGCAAAAAGCCGGCCGGCCGAACCCACACCTACCAAACGCCGATAACGCGCCGGTGGTACGCGTATTTTTGCGGATAGCCAAAATCCGGTGGTTTGCGTAGTGGCTTTTTCGGCAAGTAGCCAGCCATGATGTCCGTGCTAACCGGCTGGTATTTCGTCTTTTATTTTTTTCCGCGTCGCTCATGCGCCTCATTGCCTTTCGTCCCGAATACCAGATAACGGCCGAAATCACCCGCAACCGCATATTTTACAAACACTTCGCCGAGCTGGCCCAGGCGGAGGCGCTGCCCGAGTACCTAGAGGACTGGCAGCAGGCGCTGGATTCGATGCAGCCGGGCTTCACCATTCTCAGCGACATGACCGAGCTGGCCGAGGTGTCGGGGCCGCTGGCCCGGCTGTTTGAGCAGGCCCAGCAGTTGCTCGACGGCCGCGGCCTGCGCATGATTGCCACCGTGCAGCCGCCCGAAGTAGCGCTGCCGCACGCCCACGACTCGCCCGAGGCGCCGTCGAAATACCCGCGGCGCAATTTTACCGACCTCTGGGAAGCCGATAAATTCCTAGACGAGCTGGCCACCGAGCCTCAGCCGTAACGTCGGCGCGGCCGGGCCCAACGTTTGGCCCCGCTAGGCGGTTATCAACCAGAAAACTGCCCGCCAATTGGCCGCCCCCGCCCCCGGGCCGTACCTTTGCGGCAACGGCCGCCTGTGTTGCGGTCGCTTAAAAGCCGACGCCCGGTTAAAGGCACTTTATACTTTTATGTCCACACCCATTTCCACCGATATCTGCATCATCGGCGCCGGCCCGGTCGGCTTGTTTGCAGTATTTGAGGCGGGCTTGCTCAAGCTCCGCTGCCACGTCGTTGATGCCCTGCCGCAGCCCGGCGGTCAGCTCTCCGAAATTTACCCCAAGAAGCCGATTTACGACATCCCGGGCTTTCCCGAGATTCTGGCCGGCGACCTGGTCGACAATCTGATGAAGCAGATTGAGCCCTTCCACCCCACCTTCACGCTGGGCGAGCGGGTGGAGCAGTTCAAGAAGCTCGACGACGGCTCGTTCCAGCTTTTCACCACCGACGGCACCGTAATTCACTGCAAGGCCGTGGCCATTGCCGGCGGCCTGGGCTCGTTCGAGCCCCGCAAGCCAGCCGTCGAAAACCTCGAAAACTTCGAAGGCGGCCGCGGCGTGCACTACATGGTGCGCGACCCCGAGCACTTCCGCGACAAGAAAATCGTGATTGCCGGCGGCGGCGACTCGGCTCTCGACTGGACCAACTTCCTCGCCAATGTAGCCTCCGACGTGACGCTGGTGCACCGCGGCACCACTTTCCGCGGCGCCGCCGACTCGGCCGAGAAGGTGAAAACCCTGGCCGAAGCCGGCAAAATCAAGCTCGTGCTCAGCTCCAACGTGACGCACCTGCACGGCAACGGCACCCTGAAGGAAGTAACCATCACCGGCAACGACGGCCAGGCCGAAACCGTGCCGCTCGACTGCTTCATCCCGCTGTTCGGCCTCACGCCCAAGCTCGGCCCCATCGGCGAGTGGGGCCTTGAAATCGAGAACGATGCCGTGAAGGTGGACACGCTCGACTACAGCACTTCGCTGCCCGGCGTGTTCGCCATCGGCGACATCAACACCTACCCCGGCAAGCTCAAGCTCATCCTCTGCGGCTTTCACGAGGCGGCACTCATGTGCCAGGGCGCATTCAAATACATCTTCCCCGACAAGAAATACACGCTCAAATACACGACCGTGAACGGGGCACCTTCTATGTAAAATGGTGATTGAGTAAATGAGTACGTTGGCGCCAGCCGTCTGCTCATTTACTCAATTACTCACTTACCAACTTATCAATTGGAAAACGACATCCGCATCTACGTTGAAGAAACGCCCGGCCAGCGGCGCGAAATTGTAGCCCCTACCGACATGGGCCTGAGCCTGATGGAGGTGCTGAAGGCCGACGGCTACGATATTCAGGCGACCTGCGGCGGCATGGCCCTGTGCGCCACCTGCCACGTCGAAGTACTGGCCGGCCCTGCTCTGCCCGAACCCGAAGACGCCGAGCTCGACATGCTCGAAACCCTGCCTGTGGTGCACGAAGGCTCGCGCCTGAGCTGCCAGATTCGCCTCACGCCCCGCACCGACGGGCTGGTGGTGCGCCTGGCCCCCACGGGAGCGTAAGCACAGCCCCAGCGGGGCGGCACACCGGTAGCCAGCCGCCCGCACCACTTGTCTAAAGCCCCAGCGGGGCGACACTCGTTCAACGAATGTCGCCCCGCTGGGGCTGTGTTTTTTTCAATAACCGGTAGAACTACTACCGATATGTCGCCCCGCTGGGGCTACCTACCTGCTTTACCCAGCCGCCACCAGCCGCTCGCGCATCCGTTCCTTGGCCGCCGCCGACAACGCTGGCCCAGCTTGCGAACGAGCAGCAACTGATGCCCGCGCCCATTCGGCAATCAGCACGGTTTGCTGAGAGTAGCGCTTGCAATACGGGCAGATGCGCAGGTGCAGCCACAGGCTGGCCCGCTCGCGCCGGGGCATGGCGGGGTCCTGGCGCTGCTCGATGAGCAGGGTGGCGTGCTGGCAGTTGATGAGTCGTAGCATAGCGGATAGTTAGTTCTGGCCCAGGCCGTGTTTTTCGAGGCAGCGGCGCAGCTGGAGCTTGGCCCGGTGCACAATTACCCAGTAGTTGGCCGAAGTCAGACCCAGCTCCTGACAAATTTCTTCGGCCGATAATTCCTCCACGAAGCGCATGGCGAACACGGCGCCCTGCTGCGGCGAAAGCCGCTCCTGGCACCGGTGCAGAATCTCGTGCAGCTCCTGCTGCTCCAGCGCGGCATCGGCCCGAAGCCAGCTGGCGGGGGCCTGCGGGCCGGTCCAGTGGCCGTTGGTGGGGTTGAAGTAGTCGGCCTCGGTGGGGCCGCCGCCGTCGCTGAGGGCATCGAGACCGACGTGCGGGGCGCGGGCCTGCCGGCGGTAGTAGTCGATGATTTTACGGCGCAGAATGACAAACAGCCAGGTACGCTCCGAGGCTTCGGCCCGGAAGGTGGCCAGGCTGGCCAGCGCGCTGAGGAAGGTTTCCTGCACCAGCTCTTCGGCGGCTTCGGCATCGGAAACGCGACTCAGGGCAAAGCGGTATAGCTCGTCGCCGAAGCGGGCGGGCCACTCGGCCGGAACTGGGGTTGCTGGGGTCATGCAGGGCGGCGATTGGCGCGGGGAGTTGCGCCTACAATATTACGGCCCCTACTCCACCGCGGCCGTGCCCACGCCCACAATGCGGTGCGAAGCCACCTCCTGCACCAGCGCCACCACCCGCAGGTTGGGCCGCTGCCAGCCGGCCGGCAGCGCCAGGGCC
>NZ_BAAGZM010000042.1:0-15123 GCF_054778495.1 Hymenobacter agri | reverse complement strand
AGCGCGGTTTCGCCGATGGGGCCAGCAACGCGGCCCAGTTCTACGGGCCCGCGGGCGTGGCCGTCGACGCGCACGGGGATGTATTCGTGGCCGATGCCGGCAATTATTGCCTCCGCAAAATCACGCCGGCGGGCGTGGTATCGACGGTAGCCGGCACCAAGCGGCCCGGCTATGCCGATGGACCCGTCGGCACGGCGCAGTTCCAGTCACTATCGGGCCTCGCCGCCGGTCCCAAAGGCGTGCTCTACCTCACCGAGTACGGGGAGCGTATTCGCAAAGTCTCCGCTGAGTAGCTACCGGATTTCCACCGCCGAGGCCTGCGCATTTGTGCGGAAATCCGCGAAACCAGAAGCCATAGAAAAAGCCGGTCTCCCACACGGGAAGCCACGCCTACCCGCAGGACAGCAACTCGCTGGTGAAGGCGGCGGGCAGCGACAGCATCACCGCGTATCGGCAGTTGCCGGGGTATATTGAGGTGTCGGTTTTTGGGCCGGGTACGACTGGTAGTAAGCATTTAATCAAACGCTCCGAAAAGGAATAATTTGTTCAATAGAAGGCTATTTTGCGTTACCGAAAACAGCTCGCTCTATTCTTTATTAATCAATTGTAGTCGTTGATGTACCACCTGTACGCTTTCTCAATTCTGTTAGTGGTGTTCTTCTCCACTGGAACCGTCTGCGCACAGCCTACCAAGACTCTGACCGGTCGGGTTCTAAGCGACGAATTGGTAGGGGCTCCGAGGGTCTATATTTACGCTCGGGATACGACCAACATCGGGATGACGGACATGGATGGCAATTTTAAGGTTGACGTTCCTCTTAACACCAACACGCTCATATTCGGAACCGTCGGCATGGAATGGACCACCGTCAAACTAGATGGAGCTTGTTCAAACCTTGAAGTGATACTCATGTCGGCTTCTAGTTTTGATTTTATGTCGGTGAGGCGCGTGAATAGAGAAATGTTTAAGCGTTTTAAGCACTTGCCCCAACTACATCAGCAAGCATATGAAAAGGGGCTTTTTAAATCCCCTGCACCTTGCGCTTCTCCGATTTTTACCGAATGGGTACCACGTTCAGCGAAACGGTCTCAAACTAAAAAGCCATAAAAAAAGGCCGGCCTCCCACGCGGGAAGCCGGCCTTTTTAGCTAAACCTGAAAGCACTACTGGCGCGCGGCGGGCGTGGCGGTGCTGGCCGTGATGGGCGAGGAAATGCGGTTGGCCTCCTTGGTGCTGCTGTAGGCAGGGCACTTCTGGCGGTTGCAGGCACCCAGCGAGAGGGTCAGGCCGGCGGCGGCGAGCAATGCGAACTTTTTCATAATTTATATAAAACGAGATTTAGGGTGACGCGGTTGGGTTTCAAATATACGCAAAGCAAGCAATATCCGGCGCAAAACCGCCAACGTCGAAATTGAATTATTCGTATCCGAGGATGCGCATCATGCTGCCGGCTTCCTGCTGGGGTGCGAAAACGGTATCGGTAAGGGTGCCGTCCTCGGCGCGGTCGAGGATGATGTGCTGGGGGGCGGGGATGAGGCAGTGCTTGATGCCGCCGTAGCCGCTCAGGCTCTCCTGGTAGGCGCCGGTGTGGAAGAAGCCCACGTAGAGCGGCTGCACATCCGATGGCTTGCGCTCGGGCAGGAAGGTCTGGTAGATGTGCTTCTCGGAGTTGTAGTAGTCCTGCGAGTCGCAGGTGAGGCCGCCGAGCTGGATTTTCTTGTACGACTTCTGCCAGCCGTTGAGGGCCAGCATGATGAAGCGCTGGTTCAGGGCCCAGGTGTCGGGCAGGTTGGTGATGAACGAGCCATCAATCATGTACCAGAGTTCCTTGTCGTTCTGCAGCTTCTCGTCGAGGATGCTGTAGATGGTGGCCCCGCTTTCGCCCACGGTGAAGATGCCGAACTCGGTGAAAATGTGGGGCTCGGGCACGCCTTCTTCCTTGCAGATGCGCTGGATGGTGCGCAGGATTTCGGCCACCATGTAGGGGTAGTCGTAGTCGGGCTGGATGCTGGTCTGGATGGGCAGGCCGCCGCCGATGTCGATGGTGGTGAGGGTGGGGCACACCTTGCGCAGCTCGCAGTACTTGTGCACGAAGCGGCTCAGCTCCGACCAGTAATAGGACGTGTCCTTGATGCCGGTGCTGATGAAGTAGTGCAGCATGGTGAGCGTGAAGCGCGGGTCGTCCTTGATGCGCTGCTCGTAGATGGGCACGGCATCGGCGTAGCGCACGCCCAGGCGCGAGGTGTAGAACTGGAAGCGCGGCTCCTCGTCGGAAGCCAGGCGCATGCCGATGTTCACGTTTTCGCGGACGTGGTCGTGGTAGTACTCGATTTCGTTGGGCGAATCGATGATGGGCATGCAGTTCACGAACCCGTCGTTAATCAGGTCGGCGATTTCCTTTTTGTAGGCCTCGGGCTTGAAGCCGTTGCAGATGATGTGCTTCTGCTTGTCGACCTTGCCCTGGGCGTGCAGGTTGCGGATGATGCTGATGTCGAACCACGACGAGGTTTCGAGGTGGATGTCGTTTTTCAGGGCTTCCTCCAGAATAAAGCGGAAGTGCGACGACTTGGTGCAGTAGGCGTAGGAGTAGGAGCCGGTGTAGCCGGTGCTGGCGATGCCATCGGCAAACCATTTCTTGGCCCGCTGAATCTGGGAGCTGATTTTGGGCAGGTAGGTGAGGCGCAGCGGGGTGCCGTATTTCTCGACGAGGGCCATCAGGTCGATGTCGTGGAAGCGCAGCTCGTGGTCCTGCACGGTGAAGTCGGCCGTGGGGAAGTCGAAGGTTTGGGAAATGAGGTCGTGGTACGTATCCATGCGGTTTTTGAAAACGGCGAAAAAGCCCGACCTTTGCGGCGGGTGGTACAAAAGTACCGCCGGGGTCGGGTTAACGGTTGGGAACCGTGTGATGTTCTCTCCTTGCCCCGCCCTTGCATCGTGACGATGGACGATTAGCGACTTGGCTACGGCAGGCTCCGCGCCTGGCGAAAGGCAGCGCTCGACGTCAATTGGCAATGTGCAGTGAACAATGAACAATGAGCCAGGCCCACGTGGGCAGCCGCTCAATTCCTCATTGCTCACTGCTCATTGATAATTGATTTAGAACGATGCCGCCAACCTGCTTACCCAAATTCCCACCCTCCGATGAAACGCATCAAATTACTGGAAGTCCGCTCCGAGCTCGGGGCCGGCACCCGCGGCGCCGGCATGGGCATCGACGCCCTGCGCGTGGCCTGCCTCAACAAAGGCTCCGACTACTTCCGCCGGTTCAATACCGTGACGCTGCCCGATTTGAACCACGTGCTGTTTGATAAAACGCCGTTCCCGTTCGCCAAGCACATCGATGCCATCTATACTGTGCAGAAGGGCATTGCCCAGGCCGTGGAGCAGACGCTGCGCTTCGGCGAGTTTCCGCTGGTGCTGGCCGGCGACCACAGCTCGGCCAACGCCACCATTGCCGGCATCAAGGCCGCCTACCCCACCAAAACGCTGGGCGTGATTTGGATTGATGCCCACGCCGACATTCACTCGCCCTACACCACGCCCAGCGGCAACGTGCACGGCATGCCCCTGGCCGCCTCGCTGGGCGTCGACAACCTGAAGCACCAGCGTAACGTGCCCGACGCGGAAACCGAATTCTTCTGGCGGCGCCTGCAAAACCTGGGCGAGCCCGGCCCCAAGCTGTTGCCCGAGCACTTAGTGTACGTGGTGGTGCGCGATACCGAGGAGGAGGAAGACGCCCTCATCGAAGAGCTGGGCATTAAGTGGGTAAAGCTACCCGAAATCAAGGCCAAGGGCTCACGCCGCCTCACCCGCGAGATTTATGAGCACCTGCGCTTCTGCGACCTGGTGTACATTTCCTTCGACGTCGACAGCCTCGATTCGAGCTTCAGCATCGGCACGGGCACGCCCGTGGAAGACGGCCTCTACCTCTCCGAAGCCGAAAACCTCTGCCAGGACCTGCTGGAAAACGAGCGGGTGGTGTGCTTCGAGATGGTCGAAATCAACCCCACGCTGGACAACGGCAACACGATGGCCAAAAACGCCTTCAACATTCTGGAGAAAGCCACCGATGCCATCGAGCGCCGGCTGCGGCTGGAGGAAGTAGTGAGCCGGTAGGTTGTGCGGCCAGCGCGGCAGTACGGCCGCCTAAGCCGCTGCAGAAATAGAGAGTCCCGCCAGTTGCTGGCGGGGCTTTTTTGGTGGGTTATTTCGTTTGGCAGAATAACTCGTGAAAAATTAGTAGGCTAAAAATTCTACCGTTTCCCTGAACGCCTATTTGCGGTGTTCTGCTGCCCGTTTGCGGTAGCCTTGGGCGTCTTGCTGCATCAATTGCAGAAGTTCTAGCCTTGCCCCGGAGTCGAGGCCGGGTAACCGGGTAAGGCTGACCACCATCTTGTCAACGGAACGAAGCGAATCCTGCGCCATTTGGTCGTCGGAGAGTTGCGTGTCGATGGCCCCCGTCCGGCTGAGCAGCATCCACGTCGGGCTCCGGTGATTGCCAACTTCGTCGTAAACCGTCAGCAGCGCGTACCGGCCGTTGGAGGTAAGTTGTTGAAAGGCGCAAAAGTCGTGCGCCTCATAGGGGCGGCGGCGGGTATCGACCTTGAGGATGAGTGTGGCATTGACCACGGCCCGCGTTTCACGTGTGAGGCACAGCTCGCTGACGCGAAGGCACTTCTCGGGCGTGGCCACCAAGAGATTCTGTCCCGCGCAAGCCGGCAAGAGCACCGTAGTCAACAGCAGTAGCCAGCGTCTAGGAAGAGCCATGAAGAGAGGAGAATGCGAACTCGGACTTGATGCAATCCGGCTGCAAAAATTACGCTCTTTTCAGTAGACTACTGATGAAAAGCACTACCTGAATCTATAAGGGGCGGAAACAGACCTAAACAGGCAGGCCCGAGTTTAAGAAACGCGTCTACAAATCAAAGTTTAAGAAACGCTGTTTGAAAATGAGTTTCGTAAACTCAACGGAGCATAACAGCAAGCCCCGCCAGCCACTGACGGGGCGTTGTGTTGCGTTAAGTTTGGGTTATTCGGCCGGCGGGGGCGGGGCATTAGCGCGAATTCTAGCTATGCCGACCTTCGGTTGTAGTTGGGGCCGGCCGCAGTTTAGCGCGCAAAGTGCAATTACTGCAGGCCGACGGTGAGGGGAGCCGTTAGCCGGCGCGGCCGCCTGACAGCTTAAACCGCCGACGAGGCTTCTGCCGCCTCGGTCGGGAAGTTGCGCGTGTAGTGCATGGCCCCCCAGGCATAGAGCGCGTCGAGTACGGGCTGCAGGGTCTGGCCGTAGTCGCTCAGGCGGTACTCTACCCGCGGGGGCACTTCGGCAAACACCTGCCGCTGGATGATGCCGTCTTTCTCCAGCTCCTTGAGCTGCTGGGTGAGCACCTTCTGCGACACACCCACGGCCCGCTGCAGCTCGCCGAAACGCATGGTGCGGTCGCGCAGGTGCAGCAGGATGCTGGTTTTCCACTTGCCGCCCACCATGGCCACACTGGCCCCAATGGCGCAGCTCCAGATTTCCTTCGAGACGGGAGTCTTCATAAATAATTGATTGTCAACAATAGTTTCCCGGAGGAAACAGCCTGACATAAAGGTGCCTACTTGATAAATGTACGCCAATGGGCGCACCTTTGCAGTGTTATTCCCACGGGCCAGGTGCCCCGGCCCCGCGTAAGCCGCCGGGCATCCGCCCAATTATTCCCCATTAGCATGAGCTTACTCGAAGATTTGAACTGGCGCTACGCCACCAAAAAGATGAACGGCGCGAAGGTGCCGCAGGAAAAAGTAGATTACATCCTGGAAGCGGCCCGGCTGGCCCCGTCGTCGTCGGGCCTGCAGCAGTACAAGGTGATTGTGATTTCGGACCCAGCCCTGCTGGAAAAAATCAAGGGCCTGGCCTACAACCAGAGCCAGATTACGGACTGCTCGCACCTGCTGGTGTTCGTGGCCTGGGACGGCTACACCGACGAGCGGGTGAGCACCGTCTTCAATTACACCATGGATGAGCGCGGCCTGCCCCACAGCACCATGGATGCCTACAAAACCAACCTGCTGGGCATGCTGAACGCGGCCACCCCCGAGTGGCAGGCCCACCACGCGGCCAAGCAGAGCTACATCGCCCTGGGCCTGGCCATGGCCGCCGCCGCCGAGCAGCGCGTGGATGCCACCCCGATGGAAGGCTTCTTGGCCGATAAGCTCGACGAGCTGCTCCGGCTGCCCGGCACCGGCTATAAGAGCGCTGTGCTGCTGCCCCTAGGCTACCGCGAGGAGGCCAACGACTGGCTGGTGAACATGAAAAAAGTGCGGACCCCCAAGGCGGCATTCGTCACGGAAATGACGCTGGCCGACGCGGCCGATATCGAGGTGGCGCCGATGAAGAGCCTGACCGGCGACTCGGATAACTAAGGTCGGTATCGCTTTAAAAGGCTGCAAAAAGCCCCGCCAGTAGCTGGCGGGGCTTTTTTGTTAGGCAAATAAGTAGTTTCGCAGAATAGCCGTCATAGCTAAACCGGTAATAATATGGGCCTTCATCTGGCAGAAATACGATTCGATACAGGAGTTCCTTCTTTTCAAAGCATTCGCGAGCAGTATAAACGACAGACGGGATTGAATATTGAGCTAGTCGCTACCATCCATTTGGCTACGGGCGAATTTGCAGACTTGCTACAAGAGCCATCTATGCTCCTTTCGGAACTGCAGGCAGACGCAGACGCAGTAGCCAGAATAGATGCCCGATACAAAGCAGAACTTGCCCCTCTTATATCAATTGGCCATTATGAGAAGGCGGCTGGAGTCAGAGACCGGAAGAACGAGGCGAAGAAACACCTAAATCATATCAGTCATATTGAGGTCGTAGTTGATTATGGGACTTTCTATCCTATCCAGATTTATGCTCATGGGAAAAAGGTAATGGTTGAGATGTACCATAATCATTATTATGCGGTGACTTCTCTAATCAAGACGTTGGTCGATTTAGGAGGGCAATATGGATATGCTGACAAGGTGCTAGCACTACCGAAAAGCTGGCTTAAACTCAAACAGTGGCAAGATTACAGGTGGTATAATCGACCTAGAAAGTGAATAGCTTAACGCTACAGCTAGCCACTAACGGAGCGTGCTATTGCAGCAAGCTCCGGCGAACTATTCGGCCGCGAGCGCCGCGCCGGTGCCCCCTCTTTTTTGGAGAGGGGGTCAGGGGGTGAGGTTGTACCTTTGCCCCGTGCAACAGTTAGAATCTTCCCTCAAAACCGCCCTGCAAACCGCCGCTCAGGCCGTTTTTGGCGTTGAAATCCCCGTCGCCAGCCTCACGCTCCAGCCCACGCGCAAGGAGTTTGCCGGCAGCTTCACCCTTGTTACTTTCCCGCTCACCAAGGCGCTGGGCAAAGGCCCCGAGCAAATCGGCCAGGCCCTGGGCGAGTGGCTGAAAGCCCACGAGCCCCGCGTGCGCGGCTATAACGTGGTCAAAGGCTTCCTCAACCTCGAAATTGCCGACTCGGAGTGGCTGAGCCAGTTTGCGCAGCTGCGGCAGCAGCCCGCCACCGCGCCCGTGGGCACCAACGGCGGCCCGCAGAACGTGATTGTGGAGTACTCCTCGCCCAACACCAACAAGCCCCTGCACCTGGGCCACCTGCGCAACAACTTCCTGGGCTACTCGGTGGCCGAGATTCTGAAAGCTACCGGCGCCACTGTCACCAAGGCCAACCTGGTGAACGACCGCGGCATCCACATCTGCAAGTCGATGATTGCCTACCAGCACTTCGGCCACGGCGAAACTCCCGAGAGCGCCGGCATGAAGGGCGACCACCTCGCCGGCAAGTACTACGTGCTGTTTGAGAAGCATTACCGTGAGGAAATTAAGCAGCTCGAAGCCGAAGGCGTGGCCACCGACATCGCCAAAAAGCAAGCCCCACTCATGGCCGAGGCCCAGCAGATGCTGCAAGCTTGGGAAGCCGGCGACCCCGACGTGAAGGCCCTCTGGAGCCAGATGAACGGCTGGGTGTACGAAGGCTTCGACGCGACGTACAAGAACATCGGCGTCGATTTCGACCAGTACTACTACGAGTCCGAAACCTACCTGCTGGGCAAGGAGCGGGTGGAAGAAGGCCTCGAAAAAGGCGTGTTTTTCAAGAAAGACAACGGCGCGGTGTGGGTTGATTTGCAGGCCGAGGGCTTGGACGAAAAGCTCCTGCTCCGCGCCGACGGCACCAGCGTGTACATCACCCAAGACCTGGGCACGGCCGAGCTCAAGTACCAGGATTTCGGCTACGACAGCAGCATCTACGTTATCGCCGACGAGCAGAACTACCACATGCAGGTGCTGCAGGCCACGCTCAAAAAGCTGGGCAAGCCCTACGCCGACGCCATTCACCACCTCAGCTACGGAATGGTGGATTTGCCCTCGGGCAAGATGAAGTCACGTGAAGGCACCGTGGTGGATGCCGACGAGCTGGTGGCCGACGTGGTGGCCGCCGCCAAAGCCGCCACCCTTGAAAAAGGCAAAACCGAAGGCCTCAGCGATGCCGAGCTGGAAGAGCTCTACCACATGCTGGGCCTGGGCGCGCTGAAATACTACCTGCTGAAGGTGGACCCCAAGAAGCGCATGCTCTTCAACCCCGAAGAGTCGGTGAGCCTGGAAGGCCACACGGGGCCGTTCATCCAGTATTCGCACGCTCGTATTGCCGCCATCCGCCGCAAAGCCGCCGAGCTGGGCATCGACGACCAGGCCGACTGGAGCAACATCACGGCGCTGGAAGCGACTGAGCAGGAGCTGATTCAGGAACTGGCCCGTTACGCCGGCGTGGTGGCCGAAGCGGCGCGCAACCTTTCGCCCGCCGTCATCGCTCAGTACGCCTACGACCTGGCCAAAGCCTACAACCGCTTTTACGCCGAGGTGTCGATTTTCCAGGAAACCGACCCGGCTAAGCGCAGCCTGCGGGTGGCGCTGTCGGCGCGGGTAGGCGAGCAGATTAAAGCCGCCATGGGCCTGCTGGGCATCCAGGTGCCCGAGCGCATGTAATCCGTCGGCACGATGTAGAGACGCGATATTTCGCATCTCCGCGTTGCTGATGTTGTTGCGCCCGCGAAGAGTAAATCGTTCAACGAGGAGACGTGAAGTGTCGCGTCTCTACATCGTTTTATCAATGAAAAGCATTGCCGTTTACTGTGGTTCCAGCGCCGGAACCAACCCGAATTACATTACCCAGGCGCAGGCCCTGGCCAGGGCCATGGTGGCCCAGGACATCACGCTGGTGTACGGCGGCGGCCGCGTGGGCCTGATGGGCACCATCGCCGATGCCGTGCTGGCGGAAGGCGGCAAAGTAGTGGGCGTAATTCCCGATTTTCTGGATGCCAAGGAGCTAGCCCACAAGGGCTGCACCGAGCTGCACGTGGTGAAATCCATGCACGAGCGCAAGCTCATGATGGCCGACCGTGCCGAGGGCTTCATCGCCATGCCCGGCGGCTATGGCACCCTCGAAGAGCTGTTCGAGGTCCTCACCTGGGGCCAGCTCGGCCTGCACCGCAAGCCCGTGGCCCTGCTGAACGTAGACGGCTACTACGACCTGCTGCTGCAAGCCCTCGACCGCATGGCCGCCGACCAGCTGCTGCGCGCCGAAAACCGCGCCCAGCTTCTGCAATCGGCCGACCCGGTGGAGGTGCTGCGGCAAATGACCGCCTACCAGCCCGTGCAGCTGGAAAAGTGGCTGACGCCGCCTACGACGTGATGGTAGCGCGGACTTTTAGTCCGCGAGTGTTAGTCAACTAATTCGTGGGCTATAAAGTCCGCGCTACTGTCCGAAACCCTGCTGGCTTCCGAATGGTTGAGCACATAATTATTCCCGCTCCATGAAAAAGTCTCTTCTCCTCACGCTGGCCACTGCTGCTTCTGCCGTGGCGTTCATTGCCGCTAAACCCGCCAATTCCATTGCCATGACCGAAACTGCCGAAACCACCGCCGCCCCCACGTCCGTGTACGACTTCACGGTGAAATCCATCGACGGCAAGGATGTGAAGCTGAGCCAGTACAAGGGCAAGAAGCTGCTGATTGTGAATACGGCTTCGGAGTGCGGCTACACCCCGCAGTACAAGGAGCTGGAACAGCTCTACAAGCAGCATGGCGACAAGGTGACCGTGCTAGGTTTCCCGGCCAACAATTTCGGCGGGCAGGAGCCGGGCACCGAGGCCCAGATTGCCACCTTCTGTGAGAAAAACTACGGCGTGACGTTCCCGCTCTTCAGCAAGGTCTCGGTGAAGGGTGTCGACATGGCTCCGCTCTACCAGTACCTGTCGGACAAAAGCAAGAACGGCGCGGTAGGAGAGGCCCCCACCTGGAATTTCTGCAAGTACCTGGTAGATGAGAAAGGCCACGTGGTGAAGTTCTACCCCTCGAAGGTGACGCCCCTGAGCCCTGAGCTGCTGGCCGATATTGCCAAGTAGCTAGTTATTTTGTCATCCTGAGCGCAGCGAAGGACCTTATCGCGTTGGAGTAATTCGGCCAACGTGATGAGGTCCTTCGCTGCGCTCAGGATGATACTTTTTTCCTGATGCCCATGTCTCCCTGGATTTCCGCTTTTCGCCCCCGCACCTTGCCGCTAGCCCTGGCCAGCATTCTCACCGGCGGTTTTCTGGCCAAGGCCAATGGCCAGTTCAATGGCATCGTGGTGGCGCTGGCGGCTCTCACCACCATCCTGCTCCAAATCCTGAGCAACCTGGCCAACGACTACGGTGACTCGCAGAACGGGGCCGACAGCGTGCACCGCGAGGGGCCGCAGCGCGCCGTGCAGAGCGGCGCCATCACGCCCGCCCAGATGAAGCGCGGCATGTGGATTTGCGGGCTGCTGGCGCTGGGCAGCGGGCTGGCGCTGCTGTGGGTGGCGTTGGGCGCGGCCGGGCTGGGCTTATTTCTGGCGTTTCTGGCGCTGGGGCTGGCCGCCATCTGGGCGGCGGTGAACTACACGGCGGGCTCGAACCCCTACGGCTACGCAGGCTTCGGCGATATTTCGGTGTTCCTGTTTTTTGGCATTGTGGGCGTGTGCGGCACGTATTTCCTGCAAACCCGCACGCTGCCACTACAGGTACTGCTACCGGCCGCCGCGCTCGGCTGCTTCGCCACGGCGGTGCTGAACGTGAACAACATCCGCGACATCAACTCCGACGTGCTGGCGGGCAAAATCACCATTCCGGTGCGGCTGGGGGCGGTGCACGCCCGGCGCTACCACTGGCTGCTGCTCATCATCGGGGTGGGTTGCGCGGCGGTATTTGTGGCGCTCACGTATCATTCGCCCTGGCAGTGGCTGTTTGCGCTGGCTGTGCCGCTGTTCGTGTTCAACGCCCTGCAGGTGTGGCAGCGGCAGGAGTCGATGCAGATTGACCCGCTGCTGAAGCAGATGGCGCTGAGCACGCTGGTATTCACGGTGCTGTTCGGGGTGGGGCAGGTGCTGGGGTAAAGCGTCTAGCTGTATTTTCGGGCATGCTTTCCGAAAAAGAAACAACCCGCCGCAGCAAGCTGCTGAGTCTCATATTGCGCCATAACCCAGCCCACATTGGCCTCGCCCTCGATAAGCAGGGCTGGGCCGACGTTCCCACTTTGCTGGTGCAGCTGGCCAAACACCAGCAGCCGCTGACGCTGGCGGAGCTGGAGTACATCGTCGATACCAACGCCAAGCAGCGCTTCCGCTTCAGCGACGACCGCCATCGGATTCGGGCCAGCCAGGGCCATTCGGTAGAGGTTGAATTGGACTACGCGCCCGTGACGCCACCCGAGTTGCTGTACCACGGCACGGCCATCCAGCATCAGGAAAGTATTGTGCGGGAAGGCCTGCGCAAAATGTCCCGTCACCACGTGCACCTGAGCGCCGACCTGTCCACGGCCCGCACCGTGGGCCAGCGCCACGGCCGGCTGGTGCTGTTTGAAGTGGCAGCCGGGGCGCTGCACCGCGCTGGCCACGCCTTCTACCAAGCCGACAACGGCGTGTGGCTGACGGACGCGGTGCCGCCGGAGTATCTGCAGCTGTTGGCGGCAGAAGCGAAATAGCCAACTGCCAACCAGCCGCGGGTGTGCAGTGGGTTTACCTTGCAGCCTCTACTCACCGCTGCATGCAACGCGCCTACTACCACGCCCCAATTGCCGACTTCCTGGCCCACGACGAAAACCATATTATGGGCGCGCTGGCCGTAGCCCACACGCACGCACTCGAAGAGCTGCAAAAAGAGGCCTGGCAGCAGCAGATTCGCATTTTAAAACGCGAGCTCACCGGTTTTGCCGATGGCTACGTGCTGTTCGAGGTGGCTATTCCGCGCATGGGCAAGCGGGCCGATGTGCTGCTGCTGCTGGCCGATGCCGTGTTTGTGCTCGAATTTAAAGTGGGCAGCACGACATACGACCAGAGCGGCCAAGACCAGGTACTCGATTACGCGCTCGACCTGAAAAATTTCCACGCCGGCAGCCACCACGCCCGCATTTTGCCAGTGCTGGTGGCCACCCGAGCCGCCGCGGCCATCAACCAGCTTCGGCCTTATGATGATGGCCTGCATGAGCCGCTACTCTCCAATGCCGCACAGCTGGCTGCCGTGCTGCAGTTGGGCTTGGCGTCGCCCAGCGGCGCACCCCTAAGCCCGGCCGCGTGGCTGCATGCCGGCTACCAGCCCACGCCCACTATCATCGAAGCCGCGCAGGCGCTCTACAAAGGCCATCAGGTCACCGACATTACCCGCTCCGACGCGGGCGCGGCCAACCTGGCCATCACTGGGTCCTGCATCTCGGCCATCATCGACGATGCCAAAACCCGCGGGCGCAAGGCCATTTGCTTCGTAACGGGTGTGCCGGGCGCGGGCAAAACGCTGGCCGGCCTCAACATTGCCACCGAGCGCACCCGGGTTGATGCGCAGGAGCACGCCGTATTTCTCTCCGGCAATGGGCCGCTGGTGGAGGTATTGCGCGAAGCCCTGGCCCGCGACAAGGTGAAGGACGAGAAACAGCGCGGGGGCCGCCTTGGCAAGAAACAAGCGGTGTCGCAGGTGCAGTCATTCATTCAGAACATCCACCATTTCCGCGACGAGGCCCTGCGCCACGCGGGGCCGCCCGTCGAGCGCGTCACGGTGTTCGATGAGGCGCAGCGGGCGTGGTCGGCGCAGCAGGCCAGCAAATTCATGCAGCAGAAGCGCGGGCAGGCCGATTTCTCCATGTCGGAGCCCGAGTTTTTGGTGGAAGTGATGGACCGCCACCCCGACTGGTGCACGGTGGTGTGCCTGATTGGCGGCGGCCAGGAAATCAACACCGGTGAGGCTGGCCTCGAAGAGTGGCTGCGCGCGTTCGAAACGCGCTTTGCGGGCTGGGACATCTATTACTCGCACCGCATCCGCACCGACCGCAACTACCTGCCTAATCTCGCCGCCTTGGCCCGGCTCGATGCCCTGCAAGCCGCGCCGCTCGACGAGCTACACCTCGCCGTATCGGTTCGCTCCTTTCGGGCTGAGCAACTGGCGGCCTTCGTGCAGGCCGTGCTCGATGCCGACCTGGATGCAGCGCGGCGGCTCTACACCACGCATTTGCAGCAGGTATATCCGTTGCGCCTCACCCGCCGGCTCGAAACGGCCCGAGAGTGGCTCCGCCAACACGCGCGCGGCACCGAGCGCTGCGGGCTGGTGGCCTCGTCGGGCGCACACCGGCTCAAGCCGTTGGGATTGAATATCAAGGATAAGATTGATGCGCCGGTCTGGTTCCTCAACGACCAAGCTGACGTGCGCTCATCGTACTACCTCGAAGACGTGGCCACCGAATTCGATATTCAGGGCTTGGAGCTGGACTGGGTGGGCGTGGCCTGGGATGCCGATTTGCAACTGCACGAGGGGCAGTGGCATTACCAGAAATTCGTGGGTACCAAGTGGCAGCAGTGCCACACGCCCGACAGCCGCCGCTACCTCCTCAATGCCTACCGGGTGCTGCTTACGCGCGCCCGGCAGGGCATGGTGCTGTTCATACCGGAAGGCAGTGCAGCCGACCCCACGCGGTTGCCGGAGTTCTATCAGGGCGTCTATGATTTCCTGCGGGAAGTAGGTATTCCGGAGCTGGAGTAGGAGCGGCGTTAAAGCAAAAGCCGGGTTCGTGCGTTGAGTAGGAAACACGCTTAACGATTTCCAACCATGCCTAAAACCGTCTTCATCACCGGCACTTCCACCGGCATTGGCGCCGCCACGGTGCGCTTGTTTGCCCAGCACGGCTGGCAGGTGGCCGCCACCCTGCGCAACCCCGCCGACGCCAAATTCGACGACCTGCCTACCGTGCGTACCTACGCCCTCGACGTGACCGAGGAAGGTGCCGCGGTCCGCGCCATTGAGCAGGCCCACGCCGATTTCGGCCGCCTCGATGTGCTCATCAACAACGCCGGCTACGGCCTCGTCGGTCCTTTTGAAACGGCCACCGAAGCCCAGATTCAGCAGCAGTTTGCTACCAACGTCTTCGGCGTGTTTGCCGTGACGCGGGCCGCGTTGCCCATTATGCGCGAGCAAAAATCCGGCGTCATTATCAATATCACGTCGGTAGGCGGCCGCACGGCTTTCCCGATGAACTCGCTCTACCACGCCACCAAATTCGGCCTTGATGGCTTCTCCGAGTCGCTGTGGTATGAGCTGGCGCCCTTCGGCATTCAGGTGAAAGTGGTAGCGCCCGGCGGCGTGGCCACCGACTTCGCCACCCGCTCGCTGCAAATGACCATCGACCCGGCCAACGAAACCGACCCCTACGCCGCCCAGGTGCGCAACGTGCTGGCCGCCTTCGGCGCGCGCGGCGGTGCGGCCAGCCAGCCCGAGCAGATTGCTGAAGTCATCTACACCGCCGCTACTGACGGCACCACGCAGCTCCGCTACATTGCCGGCGACGATGCCAAGGCCATTCTCGGCACCAAAGCCCAACTGAGCAAAGCCGATTTTGCCGCCATGATTCAGAAGAATTTCGGGGTGTAGCCGCGTGCTAATAAAGCCTTGTAGGACAATAAAAAAGCGGCCCCAAGAGGCCGCTTTTTTATTGAAGCATAGTTCGCCGCTATTCGGCCGAAGCAGCGGGCGCCGCTGGGGCTGCCGGCGTTTCGCCAGTGGCGCCGGTGGGTGCCAAGCCCTCCGGCTTCG